>CALMBN010000094.1 GCA_937860195.1 uncultured Novosphingobium sp. | reverse complement strand
GCGTCCGCTTCAGCAGCGCGGGTCGCCGGCCACGGGGTCGGCGACCCGCTTCACTTCTTCAGGCCGGCAGCTCGACCGCCGCGCACACGGGGTACCGCGCGAGCTCGGCGGCGTGCTGGCGCACGAGCTGAGCCACGTGCGCAACAACGATCTGGCCGTCATGGGCCTCGCCGACGTCATGACGCGGCTCACTCAGATTTTTCCCTGGATCGCCATCGTCCTGGCGACCTTGAGCCACGCCTGGGTAGCTTCGATCGCTTCCGATGGACGGGTCATCGCCAGATCGAGGCACTGTTTGAAGCGATCGGTTTCAGGTGAAGCCACGGCGGCGCTCTTTGCTCTGGGGATCGGCAGAGGCTTGGGCGGCAGCGCGCCGACCGGGCCGATCTGGGCGATCAGGGGGAGGAGGAGGGAGAGCGGCATGGAGGGTTCCGGTCAGTCAGTCCAGCGCTGCAAGGATGCGCAGCAGCAGGGCAATGTCGGCTTCACGGCTGAGCCGATGGTCACCGTCCTTGACCGTGGTGACCTGCACATCGGCTGAACGCAACGCGTTGGCCAGCCGCAGCGCGATTTCCCACGGTACGTCGGCATCCTGCTGGCCGTGAAGCAAACGCACCGGGCAATCGAGCGCGATGTCATTGCCGAGCAACAAGTTCGCCTGACCATCGGCCCAAAAAGCCGGGAACGTCGGGGTCGGCTGCGGGCCATAGGCGTTCTCTTCGAGCACCGTCTCGCCGGCCAGCAAGTCAGCCTGCTGTTCATCGCTGAACCCCCAGGCCGTAAAATCCGGCGCAGCCGCGATCCCGACCAGAGCGGCGACCTTTTCGGAAATGCGCAGCGCCACCAGCAGCATCAGCCATCCGCCCATCGAACTGCCGACCAGCACGACCGGTCCGGGGCAATGGGCCTCGATCAAGGCCAGCACCTCATCTCGCCAGCGGGTCAGGGTGCCATGCTTGAACTCGCCCGCACTCTCGCCGCAGCCCGAATAGTCGAGCAGCAGGCAAGCCCGCTCCTGCGCCACGGCCCAATCGAACACCGCGCCAGCCTTGCTCCCGGCCATGTCGGACATATAGCCCGGCAGAAACACCAGCGTCGGGTTGGCGCCCGCGGCATGGCGGAATGCGATCCGGCGGCCATCGGGCAGGGGGTGAGAGCGGATCTTGGCCATCGGCGAGTCCTGCCCGCGCCAGTGTCGCAAAGCAATCCCGCCATTGCCGTGTCACAAAACCTGGTTAGTCTGGCGCAAATATCCGGGAGACCCGCATGACCGCCTCCAAACCCCTTGCCGTGCCTGAAATGCCCTTGCTGGCCGCCAACCGCCGCAATGCGCTGAAATTGGGGCTGCTGGGGTTGGCCGGGATCGGCGCGCCCGCGCTGGGGCAGGGCAGCGGCGGCTTTACGCACGGCGTGGCGAGCGGCGAGCCAGGGCCGACGCAGGTACTGCTATGGACCCGATACCTCTCCGATGCCGAAGCGCAGCTCAAGTGGGAAGTCGCCGAGGATGCCGAATTTGCCCGGATCGCGGTGCAGGGCGATGCCGTAGCCTCGCCAGCCAACGATTGCTGCGCCAAGGCCTGGGCCAAGGGGCTCAACCCTGGGCAGTGGTATTTCTACCGTTTCATTGCAGCCACGGGCGAAGTCTCAGCCATTGGCCGCACCAAAACGCTCCCGGTCGGCAAAGTGCCGAGGTTCAGGATCGCGGTGTTTTCCTGCTCCAACTATGGTTTCGGCTGGTTCAACGCCTATGCCCATGCCGCCGAAGCGGGTGATTTTGACCTCGCGCTGCACCTGGGCGATTACCTTTATGAGTACAAGCGCGGGGTCTATCCAAGTGCAAAGCAGACGCTGGGGGGCCGCGTGCTGCCCGTGGATGAGGCGGTGACGCTGGCTGGCTACCGCGAACGCTTTGCGACCTACCGCTCAGACCCGGACTTGCAGCGGCTGCACCAGCTCTATCCGATGGTGACCGTGTGGGACGATCACGAAACTGCCAACGATACCTACCGCGATGGGGCCGAGAACCACGATGCCGGCGAGGGCGACTGGGCGGTGCGCAAGGCCGCTGCGGAAAAGGCCTACCGCGAGTGGTTGCCCGTCTCGGAGGACTATTATGCCAGCTACGTGGTCGGTGACCTCGCCACGCTGTTCCGGCTTGAAACCCGCCATGTGGCCCGTGACAAGCCCTTTGAACTGACCAAAGTGTTCGACGCCGCAGCGCCAGGGCAGGCCGATGCCGCGCTCGCCGCGTTCCGCGATGGAGCCTGGCGCGATGTCAGGCGCGGGCTGCTGGGTGCGCCGCAAGAGGCCTGGCTGGCGCAGGGCCTCAAGGCCAGCACCCGGGCCCGCAAGCCGTGGCAGGTGCTGATCCAGCAGGTTATCATGGGCAATCTGGCGATGCCGCTGAACCTCGCCGAAGGGATGGCAGCGGATTCGCCCGACTGGCTCAAGAAGCTGATCGCGGTGTCCTCGGTCGCCTCACAGAATGGCCTGCCGTACAACATGGATGCCTGGGATGGCTATCCCGCTGCCCGCGACAGGCTGATGAAGGCCGCGTTGGAAGCAAATGCCAACTTGCTGGTCTTCACCGGCGACAGCCACAACGCCTGGGCCTTCGATCTTGATCGCAAAGGCGCGCGGGTCGGGGTCGAAATGGCCGGACATGGGGTCACCTCGCCCGGCGCCGAAGCGACGATCCGCTGGCGCAAGCCCGATGCGCTGGCCGCCGATCTGATCGGTCGCAACAAGCAGCTCAAATGGGCGGACACCTCGCAGCGCGGCTATATGGCGGTTGAACTGACTCCGAAATCGACCACCAGCGAATGGCGCTTCATGGCCAGCGTGCGGCAGCGCGGAACGGCCTTGGCCGGATCCAAACGCATGACGGTGCTTGCCGGGCAAAGGAAGTTTTCGGCTTAGAGCAACGATTGGGAGATATGAATCACCCCCCAAGCCCGTCTTTCCTGAGCTTGTCGAAGGATTGTTTTTCTTCAAGCAGTTGTGCGCTGCGGCACGAAGAAAAGGACAGTGCTTCGACACGCTCAGCATAGACGGATATTGGGTCAGATTAGACGCACTCCGCTTTAGTTGAAGCTTTGCGCGTGGCCCGCTAAGGGCTGGGATATGTCTCAGCTTTTCAAGATCAGCCTGCCCGATGGTTCAACCCGCGATATGGCCCCTGGGTCGACTCCGGCAGACGTCGCTGCCGCGATCGGTCCCGGCCTCGCGAAAGCCGCGCTGGCCGCCCGGATTGATGGCGAACTGGTCGATCTGACCCAGCCGTTCTCGGGCGATGCTGCTTTGGCGCTGGTCACCGCGCGCGACGAGGCTGATGCGCTTGACCTCGCTCGCCACGATTTCGCGCACGTTCTGGCCGAGGCTGTCCAGGGCCTGTTTCCTGGCACGCAAATCACCTTCGGTCCGGCCACTGACGACGGATTTTATTATGACGTGATGGCCCCGGCGAGCCGCGATCCATTCGGCATGGACGATCTGCCCGTGATCGAAGAGGCGATGCGCGCGATCATCCGGGCCGATAAACCGCTGCGCCGCGAAGTCTGGTCGCGGCAGGCGCTGATCGAAAAATGGACCAGCGAAGGCGAAAGCTTCAAGGCCGAATGGGCCGCCGGTTTGCCCGAGGGCGAAGAACTCAGCGTATATTGGTCGGGGGATGACTGGCTCGATATGTGCCGCGGGCCGCACTTGCCCAGCACCGGCAAGCTCGATCCGCAAGCCTTCAAGCTGATGCGGGTTGCCGGGGCCTATTGGCGCGGCGATCAGAACAATGCCCAGCTAACCCGCATTTACGGCACCGGCTGGCTGAACAAGAAGCAGCTCGACGCGCACCTGACCCGGCTGGAAGAAGCGGCCAAACGCGATCACCGCAAGCTGGGGCAGGAGATGGACCTGTTCCACCTTCAGGCCGAGGCCCATGGCAGTGTTTTCTGGCACCCCAAGGGTTACGTCATCTATCGCGCGCTGGAGGACTACATGCGCCGCGCAATCCATGGCGCGGGCTACGAGGAGATCAAGACTCCGCAAGTGATGGACGTGCGCCAGTGGGAGCAATCCGGCCACTGGGGCAAGTATGCCGAGAATATGTTTGCCGTGCCCGATATCGTTCCCGACGTTGAAAGCGGCGCCCCGACGGTAGCCGCCGATGCCCAGTGGATGGCGATCAAGCCGATGAACTGCCCAGCGCACGTACTGGTGTTCAAACAGGGGATCAAAAGCTACCGCGATCTGCCAATGCGGCTTTACGAGAACGGCTGCTGCCACCGCAACGAGGCGCACGGCGCGCTCCACGGGATCATGCGAGTGCGCCAGTTCACGCAGGACGATGCCCACATCTTCTGCCGCGAAGATCAGGTCGTGGAAGAGGTGCAGGCCTTCTGCGCACTGGCTGACCGGGTCTACAAAGACTTCGGCTTCAAATACGCGATCAAGCTGGCACTGCGCCCGGATAAGCGCTTCGGATCGGATGCCGATTGGGACAAGGCCGAAAATGAACTGCGCGATGCCGTGGTCAAGGCAGGGCTGGCGACCGAAGAATATGGCTGGGCAGAGCTCCCCGGCGAAGGCGCGTTCTATGCCCCCAAGCTCGAATGGCACCTGACCGATGCGATTGGGCGGACCTGGCAGGTCGGCACGATCCAGTCTGACCGGGTCCTGCCCGAGCGGCTCGACGCGAGCTACATCGGCGAAGATGGCGAGCGGCACCGCCCGGTTATGCTCCACCGTGCTATTTTCGGCGCCTATGAACGCTTCATCGGCATCCTGATTGAGGAATACGCCGGCCGCTTCCCGGTCTGGCTTGCCCCCGTGCAAGCGGTGGTGGCAACAATTGTGTCCGATGCCGATGGCTACGCCGAAGAGGTGATGGAGGCGCTCAAAGCCGCCGGGATCAGGGCCGAAAGCGATCTGCGCAACGAGAAGATCAACTACAAGGTCCGCGAACACTCACTGGCAAAAATCCCGCACCTGCTGGTGGTCGGCAAGCGCGAGGCCGATGAAGGCACCGTCGCGGTCCGAACGCTTGGGGCCGAATACCAGAAGGTGATGCCGCTGGCTGAGGCGATTGCAATGTTGCAGGGCGAAGCCACCCCGCCGGATTTGCGTTGATCCTCGGCCTTACCGAAGCTCAGATTATCGTCGCCCTCGCTGCGGCGCTGGGCGCGGCTTTCGTACGGGGGCTGGCGGGGTTCGGGATGGCGATCCTGCTGGTGCCGGTGCTTGGCCTTGCCATTCCACCGACCGAAGCGGTGGTGGTGGCAAACTGGCTGGGACTGCTGATCGGGCTGGTCGGGCTAAAGAAGATCATCGGCGCGAGCGAGCGGAGCGCATTCACTATTTCCGCGCTGGCGATGCTCGCGACTCCGCTCGGCGTGTGGCTGCTGTCGCTGACCGATCCTGCTCTGGCGCGGCTGCTGATCGCCCTGATCGCCTTGGCCTCGTTCGTGCTGGTCTTGCTGCCAAAGAAGCCCGCACACTATGCGCCTGGCCCAGCCGAGACTGGTGCCACCGGGATCACATCAGGCATACTGACCGGGTTTGCAGGCATGCCTGGGCCGCCCGTCGTGCCGTACTATTTGCGCCGCGAGATCTCCCCGCAATTGGCCCGCGCGTCGATGATGACGATTTTCATGGCCACATCAATCGCCGGGGTGCTCTCGGCATTGGCGCTTGGGGTTGCGACCTGGCGCGAACCAGCCTTTGCCGCAGTGCTGTTTCCTGCAGTACTGCTCGGCAACTGGCTGGGCCATCTGGCGTTCGGCAAGGTCAGCGATGCCGTCTGGCGGACATTTACCGGCGGTGTACTTGGCCTTGCGGCGATAGCAGCGCTTTGGAAACTGCTACAGGCCTAGGGCCGGCAGTGCCTGGCCAGCAGCAATCAGAGCCGCCGCGCAGCCGGTCACCAGCAACAGCCGCAGCAACTCCGCCGCGTCAGGCAGCGGTTGACAGACAGCATGGGCAAGGGCGCGGGCCATGGACACCTTATCCGCCCAGAGCCGTTACCGAATGGTAAATTAGTCAGGCCGGGATTGCGTTGAACGGCACGCCCTTATCCGGCCGGTAATCCTGCGGCAGACCGAGGATCTTTTCGGCGATGGTGTTGAGCAGCACCTCGTCCGATCCGCCGGCGATCCGGCCTGTCGGCGCGTTCAGCCACGAGGTTCCCCAGTCAGTCTTGACATAGGCGTGCTCGTCAAAGGCGAGGCCTTCGTTGCCCTTGAGGTCCATCGCCAGCTCGGATAGCTTTTGCCGGCTGCGCACCGCGACCAGTTTCTGCAATGACCCTTCCGGCCCTGGCTGCATCCCGGCCATCATCATCGCAAAGGCCCGGCGGGTGATTGAATCGAGCCCGGCGCGCATTGCATGGTTGCGGGCGATGGCACTGCGCATCCGCCCGTCCTCGATCGCGGGTTTGCCATTGAGGTCCGTCTCGCTCGCCAGTTTGACGAATTCATCGAGATGCGGGCCAAACCCGGCACTGTCGGTCGCGATGTAGCGTTCGATCATCAGGGTATGGAGTGAGACCCCGAACCCTCCCCCAACCGCGCCAAGCCGCTGCGAATCCTCAACCCGGACATCGTCAAAGAACACCTCGTTGACGTGGCTGTCCCCGCCCGCGAGTTTGATCGGGCGGACCTCGACTCCCTTGGACCGCATGTCGATCCAGAAGTAGGTTAGCCCCTTGTGTTTTTCGACCGTCGGGTCAGAACGAGTGACAATCACCCCATAGTCGCAGTACTGCGCCCAAGAGGTCCAGATCTTCTGGCCGTTCATCTTCCAGCCGTTGCCGTCAGGCTCGACCTTGGTCCTGAGCGCCGCAAGGTCCGACCCGCCCGAAGGTTCGGAGAACATCTGGCACCAGATTTCTTCGCCGCGCAGGGCCTTGCGGACCCGCTCCTTTACGAACTCCTTGTCTTCACAATAGTGGATCAGGATCGGCACCGGCATTCCGAGCGAGATCCCGAAGAACTGCACCGGCATCCCGAACTGCATTTCCTCGCCATCAAAGGCAATCTTGTGGAGGTGGGTCAGCCCCTGGCCGCCGATCTCAACCGGCCAGTTGATCCCGGCAAACCCGGCATCGTGCTTGGCCGCCATATATTCGCGGCCGAGCGCAAGATCCTGTTCAACGGTATTGCCGGTTCGGGCTTCGCGGGCATATTTCAAGGCCATGCTTTCAAGGAAAGCGCGGGCCTTGGCGCGGTAGGCTTCAAGCTCGCTCATGCCTTGTCTCCGGTGAGTTGTTTGACGAGGAGGTCTTCCCAGAACAGCAGGTTGCCCTGCTCCACGGCCAGACTGCGGGCGCGGCGCATGTGGAGGTGAAGTCCCAGCTCCCAGGTCACCCCGATCCCGCCATGAATCTGCATGCAATCGCGGGCATCGGTATCATAGGCCTCGGTCGCCGAAATCCGGGCATCGGCGGCGGCCAGCAGAAAGCCGTCACTGCCTTCCTGCGCTGCGGCATGGATGCAATTGGCTCGGGCCACTTCGACCAGACCGTACATTTCGGCAATCCGGTGCTTGATTGACTGGAACGCACCGATCAACTGGCCAAAGGCCTTGCGGGTCACGGCATAATCGCGGGCGATGTACAGCAGCGCCTCGGCCCCGCCAACCTGCTCGTGCGCGGTCACCACCGCCATCCGGGCCAACACATCGAGCGCCAGAGCGCGGGCCGCATCGCCCAGTGCAATCAGCGTTGCAGGCGCGCCATCAAAGCTCAGATCGGCATAGAGCCGGGTGTTGTCATAGCTGGCCACTGCTGCGCGAGCCGCGCCCGAAAGCTCAACGAGGACCAGCGCCGGTTCGCCCGCACTGCTTGCCCAGACCAATCCGAGGTCAGCCTTGAGCCCGCCCGCGACCGCCACCTTGGCGCCGGTCAGCTTGCCATCGGCAAAGGTCACGCTGGGAACCGGCGGCAGCGCCGCAGTGCCCTCAGCAAAAGCGACACAACCGGTCACATCGCCGTTCGCCAAGCCGGGTAGCCACTTACCCGCCAGCGCAGCATCGCTGCCCTGCGCCAACGCCTGCGCCAGACCATAGCCGCCTGTCAGAAACGGAGCGCCCGAAGTCGCCGCGCCGCAAGCCTGTGCGACCAGTCCCAGTTCGGTCAGTCCAAGCCCCAGGCCGCCGTATTCCTCAGGAATCGCCAGGGCGGTCCAGCCCTGCTCGACAGCCGTTTCCCAGAACGGCGCATCGTGCTGCCCCTGCTGTTCGAGCAGCGCCAGCAAGCGGCCCTTGTCCATGCGAGCATCCAGCACGCGGCGCGATTCGGTGGCGATGGCCTGCTGGCCTTCGTCATAGAGTATCGACATCGTCATTCTCTCCTTGGCACCGCCTTAATCGTTCGATTAAAAAGGTGCAATCACCTGAACCAAAGGACGTGACCATGGCCCCCGATCCGCTGTTCGATTTCACCGGCAAAGTGGTGCTGGTCACCGGCGGCTCGCGCGGGCTGGGCCAGCGGATGGTCATGGCTTTCGCCGAGCGCGGCGCAGACGTGATTATCGCCAGCCGCAAGCTGGAGAACTGCGAGGCGGTAGCCGACGAGGTCCGCGCGCTGGGTCGGCGCGCGCTGGCAGTCGGGATGCACGCCGGGCGCTGGGCCGATTGCGATGCGCTGGTCGAGGCGGCCTATGGAGAGTTCGGCAAGGTTGACGTGCTGGTCAACAACGCCGGAATGTCACCCGCTTGCCCAAGCCACGAGCTGACCGAAGCGCTGTTCGATTCGGTGCTTAACCTCAACTTCAAGGGGCCGTTCCGGCTCGCCAGCCAGATTGGACACCGAATGGCTGAGGGAACGGGCGGTGCGATCATCAACATCAGCTCGATCGCCGCGATCCGGGCGGCACCCGGGGTCGTGCCCTATTCCGGGGCCAAAGCCGCACTTAACGCGATGACCGTCAGCCTCGCCCGCGAATATGCCCCTACAGTGCGGGTCAATTCAATCGTCGCCGGCGCATTCCTGACCGACATCGCCGAGGCCTGGGCCCCCGAACAGCGCGAAGTTCAACCAGTCGCACTGGGCCGCCCAGGCAGGCCCGAAGAGATCGTCACGGCGGCGCTGATGCTGGCCAGTTCTGCGTCAAGCTATACCACCGGGGTCCTGCTTCAGGTCGATGGAGGCTGCCGCTAGGCGCGTTTAATATCAGGTAGCAGCAAGTGCAGCCACATCAGCGCCAACAGGTATGAGGCGGCGGCGAAGATGAACAGCGGCATATAGCCATAGCCGCCGACCAGCAGAATCCCGGTCAGTTTGACGATCCCGGCGCCGCCCATATTGCCCATGAACGCGCCAAACGCGGTCACCCGGCCGACTTTGCCGCGCGGCACGACATCGGTGATCGTGGCGAAGATCGAGAGTGAAAAGCCCTGATGCCCGGCCATCACCACGCCCATCATGATCGCCACCGGCCAGAACGAATTGAGCTGGGTGATAAATGGCAGCGGCGTGACCACCAATGCAGAGACCAGCATCACCGTCTTGCGGACGCGGTTGACGCTCCAGCCGAGTTCGAGCAGCCGGGTTGAAATCCACCCTGCCGCCAATGCGCCGAGCGCCGATCCGGCAAAGGCGATGCCCAGCGGCACGGCCAGCTCCGCGGTCGTCAGCTCATAGGTCTTGCGGTAATAGTCGGCGAGCCAGAAGTTGATGAACCACCAGGTCGCGTCCGAGATGGTCTTGGCCACGCAGATCGCCCAGGTCCGGCTTTCGCGCAGGATCGGGCCATAGGGCGCGGCATCATCGTTGTAATCGAGCGTTTCATCTTCGGCGGCATCGTCGAACTTAATCCCACGCGCCAGCACCAGCCAGGCGGCGAGTGAGACGAACCCGGCGACCCCGCCAAAGATCAGCGCGCCGCGCCAGCCAAAGGTGAACGCCAATATCGGAATGAAAAACGGCAGCGAAATCGTGCCGATGCTGGCGACGGCAGTGCCGACCCCAAAGGCGAGCGAGCGCTTGTTCGGTTCAAACAGGGTGGCCACGGTCTTGATCATGAGCGGGGTCTGCACCGCCTCAGTTGCGCCCAGGCCGACCCGTGCCGCGACAACGTGCCAAGTGGTGATCGCCCAGCCGTGCGCCATCGCAGCCATGCTCCACGCGGTCACCCCGCCGATCATCGATTTGCGCACGCCGAGCCGGTCAACCAGCCAGCCGGTGAACAGGAATGAAAACGCCGCCGCCATCTGGGTATAGAACCCCAGATCGCCGAAATCCTTGTCATCCCAGCCAAAGTCGGCCGACATATCGGGTTTGAGGATCGCGATAATCGGGCGGTCCATCGCGTTGAAAATACCCGCGACGCACAGGATGATAAACAGCGCCCAGCTGAGCCGGCTATTGATTTTTTGCACCTGCACCGCTGCGCTCCCCATTCCGGCCTGTCCGCTGCTTACAAACAATAGGGGCCTCCGCCGCAAAGCGAAGGCCCCAGAGTGTCTAGTCCAAGATCACGCTGATCAGAAGCCGACCCGCAGCGTCACGCCAAAGTAGCGGTCTGCATCACGCGGGATCTGATAGCGATACGCTCCAGAAACTCCGCCGTTGACGATCGCAGCGGCATAGGATTTGTCCAGCACGTTGCGGACATGGAAGGTCAGCTTCCACTTATCGCTGGGATCGACCACCGCCAGCGAGGCATTGACCAAGGCATAGCCAGGGATCGTGCCCAATTGCCGCTGGATCGCGTCTGGCCCAAACAGCGAGAGTTGTTCGGATTGGAAGTTCATCGAAGTGCCGAAGGAAATATCGGCAAACCCGCCGGTGACAAAGCGGTGTTCGAACGAGACCGAACCCTTGACCGTCGGAGCATAGCCGAGCTTGGTGCCAGCCGGAACGATCTGGCTGGGCAGAGCCCCCGGCGCGGCGTTGAACGCCACAACGTGGGCATCGGTGATCGAAATCCCGGCGTTGAAGGTGGTGTTGCGGCTTGGCCGATAGCTGAGATCGGCTTCGATCCCGGTGGTCGAGATTGAACCGGCATTGGTGAAGCGGGTGACTACTACGCCAGAGACGATATCTGGGTTGTTGGCCTGGAAGTTCTTGTACTTGGCATAGAACCCCGCGAGGTTCAGGGTCAGCTTGCCATCCATGAACGTGTTCTTCAGGCCGATCTCGATCGAGTCCGCAGTTTCCGGTTCGATCACATTGGTGCCGGTGCCGGTAAGGTTGTAGAAGATGTTATAGGCTGGGCCCTTGTAGCCGCGGGCATAGCTGACATAGCCCATCACATCATCGCTGAAGTCATACTGCAGCGCGACTTTGCCCGAGAAGTTGTCGTTGCTGGTGCTGGTCCGGAACGGCACGCCGTTTGAGAACGGCACAGCCGCCGCGACAGCCGCAGCCGGGGTAGAGCCAAGACCGATCAGGCGAATGTATTCGTTATAGACGCCTTGATCGAAATTGGCCTGAATGCCTGGGCCAGTCAGAGGGGTAACGCGCTGATGGAATACCGACAGCTTGTCATTGGTATAGCGCAGACCGCCGATCAGGCGGGCTTTGTCGCCAATTTTCAGCGTCGCCTGACCAAACACCGCAAAGTTGTCGAAAGTCGAACCAAACGTCGCCGTACCCGATGGGAAGGTCGAGGCATTGGCATTGATGCTGCCGCAAGGGATCAGGACACCGGTGGGCGCGCCAACCGCAGCAGTGCACTGGGTGACATTGCGAGTGAAAGTCCGCTCGCTATCGGCCTTCGAATAGTAGGCCCCAATCACATATGACAGGGTCTGATCAGCCGGCGAGGTGAGGCGCACTTCCTGGCTGAACGTGGTTGAACTTTGCGGGCCGTTATCGTGCAACTGCGCGAAACCGACATAGGCCATCGGCAACCAGTCGCCATCGCGGATTTCGGTGTTGTCCCAGCCGCGATAGGCGGTGATCGAAGTGAGGGTGTGGCTGCCCAGGCCCAGATCGATCTGGCCCGAAATGCCCCAGCCTTTTTCCTTGGTCGCGGTCACCAGGTTCTGCGCGACCGCGCGGGTGTCGGCGAATTGTGGTGTCGGCAGGACCGAGAAGGCCAGGCCAGTGGTTGCGTAGGTAACGCCAGTGCTCGTAACGGTCGGAACGCCAGTAGCGATGATATCGGCGCAGCAATCGTCGTCGTTCTTGTAATAGTCTGCCGCAACGTAGATGCGCAGGTTATTGCTCGGCTCATACAGGAACTGGCCGCGCACGCCCCAGTGCTTGTAGCCATTGACCCATTCGTTAGTGGTGGTGTTGCGGATGTTACCGTCATAGTTGCCATAGAATCCGGTGACCCGAGCTGCCAGATCGGGGCCAAGCGGCAGGTTGACCGCGCCTTTGACCCGCACTTCGCTTTTGTCAAAATAGCTCGCTTCGACCGAACCGCCGAATTCGTGCTTGGGCATCTGGGTGGTGATGTTGACCACCCCGGCCGACGAATTCTTGCCGAACAGGGTACCCTGCGGGCCGCGCAGCACTTCGATCTGCGAAACGTCAACCATGTCGGAGAAGGCTTCGCCCGAACGGGCATAGACCACGCCGTCAACCACGGTCGAAACCGAAGGCTCACCCGCGATCGAGAAGGTGGCGGTGCCAACCCCGCGCAGGAAAATCGTCTGGTTGAGCGTGGTGCCCGACTTTAGGAAGTTGAGCGAGGGCACCATCTGGGCCGCGCTTTCGATGCTCGGGCGGCTGGCATCGGCAAGGTCCTCGCCGCTCAGCACCGAGACCGCGACCGGAACCGATTGCAGGCTTTCCGAGCGCTTTTGAGCGGTCACGACGATTTCGCCGGGGGCAATATCATCGTCAGTGGCAGCGGCATCCTGTGCCAGCGCGGGGGCGGAAAATGCGGTCAGTGCCAGAACGGCAACTGAGGCGCGAAGCATTGATTTCATCGGGCTCTCTCCCTGGTTTCCGCGCCGATTTCCGACGCCGGTTGCTGCAAGCAGTGGCAGTTGTGCCGGAACTGTCCCGGCAATTTGCTTCTTCTGATGCTTGAATTGCTGCGCTTAGCCCGATATGTCAAGCGGTGTCATACGGAAGCACAGCGACCGTTGCAGCGAGGCCACAGGGCGGCACCAAAGGGCGCAAAAGGGCATGGAGAGCGGGTTTACCGGCACAGACGAGGGCTTTGAGTTGCATTTCGCAGGTCGCCTGTTCCTGTCGCACCGGTCTGCGACTCCGGTGCTGACGATGGCGCGCGGGAACCCCGCGGTCGAAATGATTCGGGGCAATTTCCGGATCGAGGATGCGCCGTTCGGCAGCATCGCGCCGACCGATTGGGTAATCGATGGTGACAGCGTTTTGCTGTCCGACCGCGAAGGTCCGGCGGCGCGGCTGACGTTCTTGGTGAATGCGTTGACGGTCGAACTGCTCCGCGCGGACTATGACCGGATCCACTTCAACTGCTTCGCCGAACCGGGCGAGACGGTCTGGGGCGGAGGTGAGCAGATGAGCTATCTGGCGCTGAATGGTCGCGCCTTTCCGATCTGGACCAGCGAGCCGGGAGTTGGCCGCGACAAGACCACCGACTTGACCCAGGCAATGGATGCCGCCGGGATGGCCGGCGGCGACTACTGGACCACCAATTATCCGCAGCCGACTTTCCTGACCTCGCGCTGGGTGGCGGTGCATTGTACGACCGAGGCTTATTCGGTGCTCGATTTCACCGATCCGGCCCGCCACCGGGTTGAGGTCTGGGCCGCGGCGACCACATTCGAATTGTTTGCCGCCAATGGCCCGCTGGATCTGGTCGGTCACCTCTCCACCCGGTTTGGCCGCCAGCCGCCACTGCCCGATTGGGCAATCGGCGGAGCGATCGTCGGGCTGAAGGACGGCGCGCAGAGTTTTGACCGGCTTGAGCGGTTCATTGCAGCGGGCACGGCGGTTGCCGGGCTGTGGTGCGAGGACTGGGCCGGGATTCGCGAAACCAGCTTTGGCCGCCGCCTGTTCTGGGATTGGCGCCGCGACAACCAGCGCTTTCCCGATTTGCCGCAGCGGATCGCGCGTCTGGCGGCGCGCGGCATCCGCTTTCTGGCCTATGCCAATCCATACCTCGCCAATGACGGCATCCTTTACGAGGAAGCGCTGGAGGGCGGGCACTTCTGCCTGCGCCAGGACGGCGACGAGGTCTATCTGGTCGATTTTGGCGAGTTCGATTGCGGCGTGATCGATTTCACCCGCACCGAGACCCGCGCCTGGTTCGCCGAAAAGGTGCTGGGCCGCGAAATGCTCGACATCGGCATCGCGGGTTGGATGGCCGATTTTGGCGAATATCTGCCCACGGACGTGCGGCTGGCCGATGGCTCGGACCCGATGGAGGCGCACAACCGCTGGCCGGTGCTGTGGGCCGAGGTCAACGCGATGGCGCTGGAAAGCCGGGGCCAGACCGGCGAGGCGGTGTTCTTCATGCGCGCCGGGTTCAGCGGCGTTCAGGCGCATTGCCCGCTGTTGTGGGCCGGAGACCAATCGGTCGATTTCACCCGCCATGACGGGATCGGCACGGTGATCACTGCGGCGCTTTCGGTTGGCCTCGTCGGCAATGCCTACAGCCACTCCGATTGCGGCGGTTATACCTCGCTACTCGGCAATGTCCGCACGACAGAGCTGATGCACCGCTGGTGCGAGTTGGCAGCCTTCGCCCCCGTCATGCGCAGCCACGAAGGTAACCGTCCGGACGAAAACCTGCAATATGACAGTACTCCCGAACTGCTGGCCTGCTTCGCCCGCTGGAGCAGGGTCCACGCCCACCTTGCACCTTACGTCCGTCAGCTCTGCACCGAAGCGTGCACGCAAGGCCTGCCCGCCCAGCGCCCGCTGTTCCTGCATTATCCGCATAATTCAGAGCTTTACTCGGTCCAGAACCAGTATTTGTACGGTGCCGACCTGCTGGTCGCGCCGGTGATCGACGCGGGTGCAGTCAGCCGCAGCGTCATCCTGCCCGGAGCCAGCGAATGGACCCATGCCTTTACTGGTGAGCACTATGCCCCCGGCCAATACACCATACCTGCGCCAATTGGTTGCCCGCCGGTGTTTTACAACGCAAACAGTGCCTTCGCAGCACTCTTTGAGGGACTGGCAAGCCAATGAGCGAACGCTCCAACATCCGCGATGTCGCCGCTTTGGCCGGGGTCGCGGTAAAGACTGTCAGCCGTGTGCTCAACGGTCATCCCTATGTCAGCACCGAGACCAAGGCCCGGGTCGATGCGGCGATGAAAGAACTTGATTTCAGGCCCAGCGTGGCAGCGCGAATCCTGTCGGGCGCCAAAAGCAACCAGGTTGCGCTGATCTATGACAATCACAGCCCCTATTACATGTTCCAGATCCAGACCGGCTGCTGGGAAGTGTGCAAGCAGCACGGCATTCGGCTGCTCGCCCAGCCGGTCGATGTGGCCGATCCGCTCGTTGGCGAGCAGATCCGCGGGCTGGTCACCGAAACCCATGTTGATGGGATCATTCTGTCGTCGCCAGTCACCGATTGCGACCCGGTGCTGCGCGCGCTGGAGGCGATGGACATACCCTTTGTGCGGATTTCGCCGGGGACCAACCATGCCTTGACCAGCTCGGTCTTCATGGACGATGCGCAGGCCGCCGATGACATGACCACCCACCTTATCAATCACGGCCACCGCCGGATCGGGTTCATCAAGGGCCATCCCAACCACATGGCTTCGAACGACCGCTTGGCCGGCTATTTCCGCGCACTTGATCGGGCCGGGATAGCATTTGAAGCGGCGCTGGTGGCCGAAGGTGAATTCGACTTCGAAAGCGGCGCGCGGGCGGCAGCTGAATTCCTTGATATGGCCGACCGCCCAACCGCGATCTTCGCTTCGAACGACGATATGGCCGCTGGTGTACTGGCCGTGGCGCATGATCGCAACATCGATTTGCCGAGCGAGCTTTCAGTCGCCGGGTTTGATGATACCACGCTTGCCCGCACGGTCTGGCCGCCGCTGACCACGATCCACCAGCCAATGGCCGAACTGGCCCAAACGGCCGCCGAAATCCTCATCGCCGGGGGTGATATCAACCATCGCCGCCTGCCTCACCAATTGATCGAGCGCGCGTCCGTCGCTCCCCCAGCCAGGAAAAAACCATGAGCCTTTTGCCCCTGCCCCCTGCCAGCCGTCAGCTCGGCTTGAGCGGGCTTACGATTTCCCCGATGGCCTGGGGGATGTGGCGCCTGGCCGAAGCCGGACGCAGCGTGGCCGAAGCCGCGCGGCTGGTCCACGCCGCGCTCGACAGCGGGATCACCCTGCTCGACACAGCCGACATCTATGGCTTCAACGGCACCGGCGGGTTTGGCGATGCCGAAGCGCTGCTAGGCCAGGTGCTTGCCGCCGAACCAGGCCTGCGGGGGCAGATGGTGCTGGCCACCAAAGGCGGGATCAGGCCGCCGCTGCCCTATGACCAGAGCGCTGACTATCTCCGCAGTGCGATCGACGCATCGCTGGACCGGCTGAGAACCGACAGCATCGATCTGTGGCAGATCCACCGCCCCGACATTCTCGCGCATCCACATGAGATCGCGCAGGTGCTCGACGATGCCGTGGCTTCAGGCAAGGTCCGCGCCTTGGGGGTATCCAATTTCACTCAAACCCAGATTTCGGCACTCAATCATTTCCTGGGTCAAAAACTGGTTTCGACTCAGCCCGAGATCAGTCCGTTGCGGATTGATTGCTTTGAAAACGGCGAGCTCGATCAGGCGATGCAGCTAGGCCTGACTCCCATGGCCTGGTCGCCGCTCGGTGGCGGACGAATCACCGGGGTCGAATCCGCCCGGGACAAAGCGGTGATCGCCGAGCTTAATCGTGTTGCCGCCAACCAAGACATCAGCCGCGCAGTGGCGGCCTATTCATGGCTGCTGGCCCATCCGGCCGGGATTGTTCCGATCATCGGTTCGCAGCAGGCCCGGCGGATCGCTGAGGGCGCGTTGGCGCTGACTGTCCAATGGAGCCGCACTGACTGGTATTCGGTGCTGGTCGCCGCCCGCGGGGAGAGGTTGCCATGACCCGGTTACAAGACCAGCAATGTGAAATCTCGTGGTTCTCAGCCCTGTGCGATGACGACTACGAATTTCTTGGCGTGCCCGATCCCTATCTGGCTTCCAGCTGGGAGCACTGCCGCAATATCGTGCTGCGCGCCGAAGAGGCCGGGTTCGACAATATCCTGCTCCCTTCAGGCTATCAACTTGGCCTCGATACCACGGTGTTTGCCGCAGCTGTAGCCACGCAAGTCCAGCGGATTCGTCTGCTGATGGCGGTGCGGATTGGTGAGGACTGGCCGCCGCAGCTCGCTCGCCGGATCGCGACACTCGACCGGATTCTGGGCGGACGGCTGACGGTCAACATCATCTCCTCGGACATTCCGGGTGAAACACTTGAGGGCGGACCACGCTATGCCCGCACGGTTGAGGCAATGAAGATCCTCAAGACCATGCTGAACGGTGAGCACTTGTCCCATCGTGGCGAATTCTACCAGCTCGAGCTCGATCCGCCGCGGATGACCACCACCTCGGGCAAGTGTCCGCCGCTCTATTTCGGGGGACTCAGCCCGGTTGCCCGTGAATGTGCAGCAGAAGCCGCCGACGTCTACCTGATGTGGCCCGATACGATGGACAAGGTCCGCGAAACGGTTGGCGACATGAAAGTCCGCGCGGCCAAATTCGGCCGGACCCTGAAATACGGCTACCGCGCCCACGTGATCGTCCGGGAGACCGAAGACGAAGCCCGCGCTTATGCCGACCGGATGCTGTCCAAACTGGACGATGAAGCCGGAAAGGCAATTCGCGAGAAGTCACTCGATGCCGGGAACTACGGAGTCCAGCGTCAGGCCGAACTGCGGGGCGCGGCCGGCGGTGACGGGTTTGTCGAGGCCAACTTGTGGACCGGGATCGGCCGGGCGCGCAGCGGCTGCGGAGCAGCGATCGTCGGCACCCCCGATCAGGTCCTGACCAAGCTCCGCGCCTATCAGGCCGAGGGGATTGAGGCTTTCATCCTGTCCGGCTACCCGCATGTGAACGAATGCGATATGTTTGCGCGCTATGTCCTTCCCCACATCCAGCACGGCCCGCTGACGCTTTGAGAGGATTTGCCCTTTGACAACCCGGATCGTCGCCATTGGCGGCACCGTCAATCCCGGCTCCTCGACCGAGCAAGCGCTGCGACTGGCTGCTGCGGCGGCGGGGGCAGACGGAGCCAAAGTGCAAGTGTTTGGCGGTAGCTACCTCGCGACTCTGCCGCATTATGGCAGCGAAGCGCATCGCAAAGGCGATGGCAGCGAACTGGTTGAGGCTGTGCGCCAAGCCGATGGCCTGCTGATCGCCGCGCCGGGCTATCACGGGACGATTTCGGGGCTGGTCAAGAACGCGCTCGATTTCCTTGAAGATCTTTCAAAGGACGAGCGGCCCTACCTCGATGGCCGCGCGGTCGGTCTGATCGCGACCGCGTTTGGCGACCAGGCGACGATGAGCACTCTGATCACCATGCGGGCGATTGTCCACGCCCTGCGCGGCTGGCCTACCCCGATGGGGGCGACAATCCGGACCTATCACGGGCTGTTCAGCCCCGATGGTGAGTGCCTTGATGACCGGGCCCGGATGCAACTAGAACTGGTCGGTGGGCAGGTGCTGCGCGGAGCGCGGGCCTTTGCCGGGGCGGCGGATCGGCCATGACCGGCGCATTGGGCCCGGCACTTGTGGCGCTGGCAGCAGGCCAGGTGATTGTTTTGACCGGTGACCGGCTGCGCGGCGGGGACATCGATTTTGCGGTCGCCGCGCGCCACGCCAATGCCGAGGCGATCAACTTCATGGCGACGCATGGCCGCGGGCTGATCTGCCTCGCGCTCACCCCGTCGCACGCGCTGCGGCTGGGGATCAGCCTGATCAACCCCGGGGCCGAGCGTCAGTCTGGCCGCCCCCACGGCCGCTCGATCGAGGCCCGGACCGGGGTCAGCACCGGCATCTCGGCCGCCGATCGCGCCCGGACGGTTGCGGTGGCAATCGATCCGGCCTCAACCGGCGAGGATCTGGTTTCCCCTGGCCACGTCTTCCCGCTAATCGCCGCGCCGGGCGGGGTGGCCGAACGTCAGGCCGCGCTGGAGGCGGCGATTGAGCTGTGCCTCCGCGCGGGAACCGGGGACGCCGCAGTGATCTGCGCAATCATGCGCGAGGATGGTGAAATGGCCCGAGCCGAAGACATAGCCGGGCTGATTGAGCAACTTGGGCTGGTGGTGGCAGACATTGGAGCACTGCTGGGCTGACGACAGGCCTGCTGCGGAACACTGTCGTGCGATGTCTCCGTCGCGACCTGCCGCGGCCTGGAGTCTACGCCGCCTGCCGCAAATCAAGTCGCTGCCAGATTTCAACCAGCGCTTTGGTCAGGTCCAGCATCATCGCTTCAGTGTGCGCCGGTCCGGGGGTAAAGCGCAGCCGCTCGGTCCCGCGCGGGACCGTGGGATAGTTGATCGGCTGCACATAGACACCGTATTCGGCCAGCAGAATGTCGGCGATCTTCTTGGCCTTGACCGGATCGCCAACCATCAACGGGACGATGTGGGTGGTCGACAGCATCACTGGCAATCCGGCGTCGCTCAACAAGGCCTTGAGCCTGGCGGCGTTGGCTTGCTGGCCCTCGCGTTCGGCACTGCTGCCCTTGAGGTGGCGGACCGATGCGAGCACGCCGGCGACCAGCACCGGAGAAAGGCTGGTGGTGAAGATGAACCCCGGTGCGTAGCTGCGGATCACGTCGATGATCCGGGTGTCGGCTGCGATATAGCCACCCATCACGCCAAAGGCCTTGCCCAGAGTGCCTTCGATGATGTCGATCCGGTGTGCGGCTTCATCGCGATCGGTGATGCCGCCGCCGCGCGGGCCGTACATGCCGACCGCGTGGACCTCGTCAATGTATGTCAGCGCGTTGTACTTGTCGGCCAGATCGCAGATCGCGTGGATCGGGGCGACATCGCCTTCCATCGAATAAACGCTCTCAAACGCGATCAGCTTTGGCACTTGGGGATCTTCGGCGGCGAGCAATTCTTCCAGATGGGCGAGATCGTTGTGGCGGAACACCCGCTTTTCTGCGCCGGAGTTGCGAATCCCGGCAATCATGCTGGCGTGGTTGAGCTCATCGGAGAAGATCACGCAGCCCGGCAAGATCTTGGCAATCGTGGATAGCGTCGCGTCGTTGGACACATAGCCGCTGGTGAACAGCAGCGCGCCGTCCTTGCCGTGCAGATCGGCCAGTTCGGCTTCAAGATCGACATGGTAGTGCGTGTTCCCGCCGATATTGCGAGTGCCGCCTGAGCCTGCGCCGACATCGTGCAACGCAGCTTCCATCGCCGCGATCACTTTCGGGTGCTGGCCCATCGCCAGGTAATCGTTTGAGCACCACACTGTGATGTCCTTGGGCCCATTGTGCCCGGCAAAACACCGTGCGTTGGGGTAGGCACCCTTGTTGCGAAGGATGTCGATGAACACGCGGTAGCGGCCTTCGCCATGAAGCCGTTCAATCGCCTGGTCGAATATCTGATCGTAGTTCACGTGCAAATCTCCCTTCAGGGATTGGGTCCGGCTGCGGGCAGAGTTGGCTGACCAGCCATATTCGGACTGCCTTGCCAACCATAGCCGGCCAAGGCGACAAGGGCGGCGGCCGCCCCGAGTTCAAGCGCCATGCGGGAACAGTACCCGCTCTTCCAAAGTGCCAGGATAGACAAGGCGGCGAGCACAATTGCGAAAATCCAGCCCATCAGTTCTGCCTCCAGCCTAGTCGCCGCGAAACCAGCCAGACGCCTGCCAACAGAGCCAGCAATGGGATGATCCACAACGGCAATGTCGCCGGTTTGAGCTGCGGTCTGAAAGTTACCCAATCACCGTATTTGCTGATCAGCATCGTTCTGACCGCTTCGGGCGTGTCTCCGGCAGCGATCCGTTCGCGGATGATGCGGCGCATGTCGCCCGCCAGTTCGGCATTGCTGCCCGAAATCGGCTGACCCTGGCAAACCACACAGCGGATCGAATCCATCAAGGCCAGAGCCTGCGATTCCTGCTTCGGATCGCTGAGTGAGATATCCGCCAGATCTTGCGCCCAGGCTGGAGCAGCGCCGAGCAGCATCGCGGCAATCAGGATTTTGAGAATCCTCATTTCACCACCCCAAGCATCGCAAGCAACTTAGTCTTGTCTGCTTCGGTGACAACTCCGATGTGCTGGTAGAGAATTTTGCCTTGGCCATCGACGACAAAAGTCTCGGGCACCCCGGCCGATCCCAGAGCAATTTGCGCGCGACCGCCTTGGTCGAGCCCGATCCGGGAATAGGGATTGCCGTTGGTCGCCAGAAATCGTGTCAGATCAACGCTGGTATCGTGAACGGCGACGCCTACGACTTCGACACCGCTGGCTTTCAATTCCATCAGCACCGGGATTTCCGCGATACAAGGCACACACCAGCTGGCAAAGACGTTGAGCAGGCGCGGCTTGCCATCGCGAAAATCTGCGGTTGCCGCGCCGGGCTGTTCTGGAATCGCCGCCCCGGCTGCAAACTCTGGCAAGGGCTGGCCGACCATTTGCGATGCAATGACCTTTTCCGGCGAATTGCTAAGGCTGGCCAGAAACGAAATGAACAAGGCCGCCATCAGCGCAAACGGCAACCAGAGGACCAGTTTCCGGTTCATGCCGGCACCTCGATCGGTTCGGCGGTCGGTTCGGCCTGTTTCTTCCAGATATCGCGACGGACCCGGCCAATCAGCGAAAGCGTTCCGCCAAGCGCAATCAGTATGCCGCCCAACCAGATAAAAGTCACGAACGGCTTCCACCACATCCGCAACAGGAACTTGCTCCCGTCTGAATTCTCACCAAGAGTCACGTATAGCTGGCCGTTCCAGAACGTCTTGATTGCGGCCTGATTGGTGGTCATCACCGGGTCGGAAAAGGCGTGAAGCTGCGGGGTCATCTCGAACGGCGTCCCGTCAGCGCCCTTGCTGGCGGAAACCACTGCTTCAAGGATTTGATAGTTCGGGCCGGGCCGCTCACGCACGCCGAGCAAGGTTACGGCGAATGGACCAATTTCGCGCGTTTCATTGGCCGCGATCGAGACCATGTTTTCCTTGGTGAAGGCTGAATCGCTGGCCATTCCGGCCATCGAAACGGCACAGCCGAAATGAGCGATCACCATCCCCCAGGTGAATAGCGGGGTTCGCCTAAGGTCCCGCTTCCACAACGGCGCAAGACTTCCCACTCCAACGACGGCCGCCGCGACCAGCCCGATCAAGGGAAGATAACCGATGGTCCCACCGAATGCGGCCAGCATGAGCAGCATGACTGCACCGGAAAACAGTGCCGGGGCCATGCGCTCGACCAACGCCTTGGGTCGGTCGCTGCGCCAGCGCATCAACGGACCAGCGGCGAGGAACAGCATCAGGATAACCGCCATTGGTCCGGCCACAGCGTTAAAGTAGGGCGCGCCGACCGAGATCTTGTCGCCATTGTAGGATTCAAGGATCAGCGGGTACAAGGTGCCTGCCAGCACCACGACCAGGATCACCGTCAGGATCAGGTTGTTGATGACCAACGCAGCCTCGCGGCTGACCAGCTCGAACCGATTACCTTCGGCAATTGTCTTGGCCCGGATCGCGAACAGCGCCATCGCTCCGGTGATGTAAACCGACAACAGCCCAAGAATGAACAGCCCGCGCCGCGGATCGACTGCGAAGCTATGGACGCTGGTCAGAATGCCCGAGCGAACGAGGAAGGTGCCGACCATTGACATCGAGAATGCCAGCACCGCCAACATGATTGTCCAGGTTCTAAGGCCATCGCGCGTCGCCAGAACGGTCACTGAATGAAGCAGCGCAGTCGCGGCCAGCCACGGCATCAGCGACGCGTTCTCAACCGGGTCCCAGAACCACCAGCCGCCCCAGCCCAGCGTGTAGTAAGCCCAATAGGATCCAGCGGTGATCCCGATCGTCAGCAAGATCCACGCGCCAAGGATCCAGGGCCGCATCGCCCGCGCGAAGGTTGGGCCAACATCGCGGGTGATCAGGGCGCCAACAGCAAACGAGAACGCTGCCGACATCCCGACATAGCCTGCATAAAGCGTCGGTGGATGGAAAGCGAGGCCGGGGTCCTGCAGCAAGGGATTGAGCCCCTGACCATCGATAACACCGCTGATCCGGGTGAATGGATTCGAAGCGAACAACAGGAAAACATAGAAACCAAGCGCAATCGCTGCTTGCGCTGACAGCGTCGCCAGCTTCGTATCAGCGCGCAAAGTCCGTTCGAACAAGGCGATGGTTGCGCCGGCCAGCCCAAGGATCGTGACCCACAGCAACATCGACCCTTCGTGGTTCCCCCAGGTTCCGGCGATTTTGTAAATCAGCGGTTTGGCGGAATGGCTATTGGCGGCCACCAGCAGCACCGACATGTCGGAGGTTACGAAAACTGCGATCAGGCACGTGAATGCAATGCCGACCAAAGCGGCCTGAATCACCGCAACCGGGGCGACTGCCCGGCCAAGCGATGTCTGGCCCCGGCCAAGAACCAGGGCCCCAAGCACCAGTTGCAGCAACGCCATGGTCGCGGCCAGCCACAGGGCGGCCAATCCGGCTTCGGCAATCATCCTTGATTTGTCCTCACGCTACCCGTTTGCCCTTCAGAAGTCGAGCCGATAGCCAGCCGTCAGCACCCAGCCTGTTTCGTTAATCCTGTCATAGCCAGTTCCGTTCCAGACGGTCTGATTCGTAAAGTTACCGCCCAGTTCGACTTCGATTTCGGAATGTTTGACCGGATAGTAGTTGAATCTGATCGTCGGTTGCAACTGACTGAAAGTGCCGGGATTCGTAACAGTCGTAGTCACCTTGCTGTCGCGAAGACCATAGCGCAACCGCGGGCTCAAGCGAAAGTTCGAGGTGACCGGGACCCGGGCGTTGAAATCGGCGGTGTAGATCTTTGCTGTCGACGTGTCGGCAACCCGGCCCGACAGAATAAAGATATCATCGGACATGAACATGTCCGTCCCGATCAGCTGAAGGCCATAGAAGTATTCCTTGCCGGTAATCGGCAATGGCTCGACAGTATCGAACAGCAGGAGCGGTGGCACGGTCAGATTGCCGAGCGGGTCGGTGTAAAAACGCTGCGCCAGACCGGGGGTGCCGCCGGTATCCGTCAGCGCAAAATCGGCACTGACCTGCAATTTTTTGGTGATCGGCCGTGTGTAGGTGACGGTCACTGACTTGGCGATCAGGGTCCGATCCAGCGCCAATTGGTAGATTTCAGCGTCGGTAAAGAATGGACGAAGTCCATTTGGACCCGACGGATTGATCAGCGGCTGCACAACGTTACCGCCCGTGTCGAGGGTGTACACCGGCACCCCGGTCAGCGGGTCGAGCGTCGCGACCCGCATGCCAAGCAGAGAATTGGTCGTGGTCAACAAGGGCGAGCGCCGATAATCAGCGGTCAGGCTCAGGTTTGAACCATCGGGGAAATTGAAAGTGAACGAGCCAAGCGCAAGGTTGAGCTGTTTGAACTTCACATCGTAGTCGGCCATGGCATAGGCATTGAACCGCGGGTTCAGGAACCGCGTTTCGATCCCGACTGAGCGACGGTCGATAAATCCACCCTCAGCGCGCTGATCAAACCAGTAAAGCGTTGTCTGAATCGGACTGCGCTTTGCCCCAAGATCGACGCTGACCCCGTAAAACGGACGTTCCTTGAGCACAAACATCTGGCGCGAGGACAATACGGGGAAACCGCCCACAGCGTTGATGCGCACTTTGGGGCTGGCTTGCCAGCCGATCAGGGCTCCGTCGAACCGGCCAAGCACCCCGGACGAATTGCGGGTTTGCCGACCGACCCGGATCTGGGTGTTGAGTTCGTGCTCGGTGTAGTCGAGGTAGAGGGCGGTCAAAGATTTGCTGCCGCCGCCCGGCCGCGAGCGGAACGTCAGAACTTCGTTGCCATTGTTGATCGTGGTGACCGTCGCACTGGTGCCGAAGTTCTTGGTATACGAACCAGCGGCCCGGATCTGGAATTGACGGCGGTCGTCGCCGCCGGAAATCATGATATCACCCGAAGTCAGCAGCTGATTGACGTTGACCGAATTGTCGACCTCGGTCCCCAGGGTCGAACTGGTGATAAGCCTGCTGGTCCGGCCCTGATCGCGGAAATAGAACTGCGAGAAGCTGCCTCGCAAACC
>CALMBN010000093.1 GCA_937860195.1 uncultured Novosphingobium sp. | reverse complement strand
GGGCCGTCGACTGGGAGTCGGCGAGCGAGCTGACCTCCTGGGGGGTGTCCACGTCGACCTCGATGCCCGACCGCCGCTCGAACTCGGTCGCCTGCCACTCGATCGCCTCGGCGAGGCCGAGATCGTCGAG
Organism: uncultured Novosphingobium sp.; assembly: GCA_937860195.1. Classification (GTDB taxonomy): domain Bacteria; phylum Pseudomonadota; class Alphaproteobacteria; order Sphingomonadales; family Sphingomonadaceae; genus Novosphingobium. Next base: position 9,380 of record CALMBN010000093.1, on the reverse strand, counting down.
GATTCCGGGGCGGAGCTCGGTCCCGATCCGTCGGACCATCCCGAAGATCGAGTCCACCAGGCCGGACATCGCCTCGAGCCGCTCGAGGACCTCCGGCGGCGAGCTCCGGGCGCGCGGCACGAGCCACCCGATGTCCATCCGGATCGCGGTGAGCTGCTGGGCGAGCTCGTCGTGGAGCTCTCGCGCCAGGCGGGTCCGCTCCTCCTCCCGGGTCGCCTCGACCGACTGCGCGAGCGACCGCAGCTGCCGCTGGGACTCGGTCAGCGCGACCTGGTTCGCCTCGATCTCCCGCTCGCGGTCCCGCTCGCGGGTCAGGTCGCGAAAGACGAGGACCGCCCCTTGGATCACGCCGTCGTCGTCGCGGATCGGGGCCAGGCTGTCGGCGATCGGCCGCGTGGGCCCGTACCCGGCGGCGGACAGCATCTCCTTCGGCACCCCGCGCGCTGCCAGCCGGGCGGCTGCGCTCAGCCAGCGGGCATCGTCACTATTGGCCAACCGGCGTTGCTCCGGCCTGCTTCTTCAAGCTTTCGATCCGCGCCTCTTCGGCGGCCTTTTCAGTCGCGCGATCAGCCTCGGCCTTTTTTTTGATCGCATCGACATCCATGCCCGAAGCGCGGCCCAGCGTTTCCCACATCTTGCGGCCTTCGGCCTCGTAAGCCTCCTGGGCGGCGGCGCGTTCTTCCTTTACCTTTTGATTGGCATCGCGAAACGCCTTGGATTCGGCCGGGGTCCAGTCATCGGGGAAGGTTGTGATATAAGTGATCGTTGGCAGGGCGCGAGGGGCTTTCCAGCTTTCCATGGCCATCGATGAAACCATCACGAACGTGATTGCCGCTGATAGCAGCGCAATCGGCCAGCGCTTTGGCCCGGCATCACGGAAGACGGTGAAGAAATCTGAAACCGCGCCGCTGGGGTTGATGTTTTTCCAATAGGACATGGCCACCAGGATAGTGCGAGCTGCGGCGCTGCGCCAGTGTTCTTATCCGAGCGGCAGGTAGAGGCTGCGCCCCTCGCGCTTGAGCCAGCGATTGGCTGCGCTGATATCGTGCTCGTAGATCAGGTCGAGCATCGCATGAAAGTCCGGGCTGTGATCGAAATGGACCAGATGGGCGACCTCATGTGCCACGACCGAGCGGCGCACGAAAGCCGGAGCCATCACCAGCCGCCAGTTGATTCGGATTGTTCCGTCATGCGCGCACGAACCCCAGCGGCGGCGGGCGCTGCTGAGCATCAGGGGAGGGGCAATTTGCCCGGCAACCTGGCAATAATGCGTCAGGTCGTCACTGAGTAGCCGCCTGGCTTCGCCTTGCAACCACCGGGTCAAGCGCGGGGTGAGCGATTCGGTCGGGCCGCCGACGTAAAGCGCGCCGTCCTCCACCCGGACCCGGCGCGAAGTAGCCGGATCATGGATCACGCTGCGCAGATCGCCCAGATAGAACAGGCTGGAGCCGTCACCAAGGCTGACCGGTTCCGGCACGCCGGCCAGCTGCGCAGCCAACCAGCCGCTGCGTTTGCGGGCAAAGTCCAATGCCTCGGCACTGCGGCCCCAGCGTGGCAGGGTGATTCGCACTTCGCTGCCATCGGGGGCAAGCCGCATCGTCATCCGCTTGGCCTGAGCGGTGCGGCGCAGCACGACCGGGATCAACCGTCCGGCCACTTCGACCTGCGGGTCACTTCGTCCGCCCTTGAGCAGCCACTCAATCATGGTCAAGTTCCACGCCCGGCGGCAGGATTACATGGTTTTCCAGCGGTCCGGCAAGCGCCTCGGGGATCGCTTTCCCCCGCACCGACTTGCCCGCAGCGTGCACCGCCTCAAGATCGCCGCTGAGGAGGTAGTGCCAAGCTGGCAACGGCTCGCCATCTGCCCGCAGCCGGTAGGCGCAGGTATCGGGCAGCCACGGGAGCGACGCCGCCAGCCTGGGGGTCAGCCGGACGCAATCCGGAACCTGGGCTTTGCGATGTTTGTAATCACTGCACCGCGCGGTGGGAATGTCGAGCAACTTGCAGGCGACATTGGTCATGTAGATGTCGCCAGTGTCTTCATCTTCGGCCTTGTGCAGGCAGCACTGGCCGCAACCATCGCACAGGGCTTCCCATTCGGGCTTGGTCAGCGCTTCGATCGGCAGGGTCCAGAACTGGCTGCGCAGGTTGGTCACCTGATCAGCAGCGCAAGGTCCGCCGCGACCGCATCGGCGCTCTTGTCGACCGGCAGAGCGGAAATCGGTTTGCCGTCCTTGTCCATCAGGTAAGCCATCCGGCTGTGGTCCATCAGATAGCCGCCCGGTGTATCGGCCCCGCGCGCGGCAACCGCCTTGAACGCTTTGACCGCTACATCAACCTCGGCCTGGGTCCCGGTCAGCCCGATCAGCTTGGGCGAGAAAGCATTGGTAAATTCTGCCACACGCTTTGGCGTATCGCGCGCGGGATCAATCGTGATGAAGATCGGCTGGACATCGGCAGCCGTGCCGGGATGCTGTTCGGCGAACTTGTTGAAGCCCTGGATCAGCACCGCCATGTCCATCGGGCAGGCATCAGGGCAAAAAGTATAACCGAAATAGACGATCCGGTATTTGCCCTTGAACTGGTCCCAACTGACTCGCTTGCCGTCTTCGTCGTTGAGCGTAAACGGTCCGCCAATCGACGATCCGTCAAGCATCGCGCCGATCGGTGCAGCGGCCGGTTTTGCCTTGTCGGCGGGCGAACAGGCCGCCAATGTGATCGAAATGGCACAGAGGGCGGCGACAAAAAATGGCTTCATCATGGCGCGGCGGTTCATGCTCTGCTAAACCACGCGGCGCAAGGAGCGATTGGGACGCAGGCTGATTCTGCCCGCGCCGTCGCAACAGGAGGATCGCTTTCCGTGCCTAAAGTCCGCATGCTTTCACTCGCCTTGTCGTTTGGGGTTCCTGGTGCCGCGCTGGCGTTGCTGTCGGCGCCCGCCGCTGCCCAGTTTTCAGACAGCTACAAGTTTCTTGAAGCGGTCAAGAAAAAGGAAGGCGAGACCGTAACCGAGATGCTCGACAAGGGCAGCCCGAACCTGATCAACACCCGCGATCTGACCAGCGGTGAATCGGCGTTGCATCTTGTCACCCAGCGGCGCGATCTGACCTGGATGCAATTCCTGATTGCCAAAGGGGCGAACGTGAACAACCGCGACACGCGCGGTGTGACCCCGCTGGTGATCGCCTGCAATCTCAATTTCGTTGAAGGGGCGGAGCTGCTGATCAAGAGCGGCGCGCGGGTCGATGAAAGCAACAATTCGGGTGAAACCCCGCTGATCACCGCAGTCCATAACCGCAACTTGCCGTTGATCCGGCTGCTATTGCAGGCCGGGGCCGATCCCGACCGGGCCGATAATTCGGGCCGCTCTGCCCGTGACTATGCGAAACTTGGCGGACATTCGGCGATCCTCAGCACGATTGCCAGCGACGCCAAGCCCAGGTCCAAAGCCGGGCAAGGGCAGAGCTACGGACCCAAGCTCTGACCTTGGCCGAACCCACAAGCCTCGATGAGCTGCGCCTGAAGCTCGCCCCGGCCTTGGCTGATGCAGCGGCCTTCGATGGCTGGAGCGAGGCGGCGGTTCGCGATGCAGCGGCCGCGGCGGGGATTGATTCCGATGCCGCCGCTTTCGCCTTTTCGGGCGGGGCGATGACGATGATCGAGGCCTGGATCCGCTCGGTCGATGCGGCGATGGCGGCGGCACTGCCAGCCGAACAGATCGCCAAGCTGAAAATTCGTGAGCGGATACGCACTTTGGTCCAGTTCCGGCTCGATGCCATTGCCAGTCAGAAGGAGGCGCTGCGCCGCGCTTTGTCGATCATGGCGATGCCGCAAAATGCCCCGCGCACTCTCGCGCTCGGATGGGCCAGTGCTGATGCGATGTGGCGGCTCGCGGGCGATACCGCGACCGACTACAACCACTACACCAAGCGACTTACGCTTGGATCGATCTATGCCGCAACACTGGCGGTCTATGTGAACGACACCAGCGAGGGACATGCCGAGACGAAGGCCTTTCTTGACCGCCGGATCGAGGGAATCATGACGTTTGAAAAGGCAAAGGCCCGCCTGTTCAAGCCCCGTGATGAACACTTTAGCCCAGCGCGATTGCTGGGGCGGCTCCGCTATCCTGCGCGTTGATTTGACCCGGACCAATTATTGCGAATGACTTGCAATAGGGTTCACCTTATGGCAGCGGACTTGGCATGACACTTGATCAGGTTCCGCTCGGCACCCGCGCCCGCATTGTTGCGGTCGACTGGTCGTTGCTGGCGGTTGAAGAGGCTCAACGACTTGTGGCGCTTGGGATAGAGCCCGATGCCTTTGTCACAATGGCGCATCGCGGTGTGTTCGCTGGACGCGATCCGATTGCCTTGCAGGTCGGGCGGATGACGGTTGCCTTGCGCCGGGCGCATGCCAGGGCGATGACGGTGGAGACCACCTGATATGAGCAGACTGCGCAGTGCCGCATTGATCGGCAATCCCAACGCAGGCAAAAGCGCGCTGTTCAACGCCTTGACCGGTGCCCATCAGAAGATCGCAAACTATCCCGGGGTCACTGTCGAGCGCAAGGCGGGGCGGCTTACTTTGCCAAGCGGTGAAGTGGTCATGCTGACCGACCTTCCAGGCAGCTACAGTCTGCACCCCAACAGTCCTGATGAAGAGGTCACCCGCAAAGTCATCCTGGGCGAATTCGATGGTGAACCCGCGCCCCAGGTTTTGGTGATCGTCCTTGATGCATCCAACCTGGAACAGCACCTGGTCTTTGCGCTTGAGGTGATCGAACTGGGCCGACCGACAGTGGTTGCGCTCAACATGCTCGATCTGGCTGAGCGCGATGGGCTGGTGCTTGATCCAGCCGCCCTGGAAGCAGCATTGGGTGTCCCGGTGATCTCCACCGTCGCCGTGCGCCGCCGCGGGATCACGGAACTTGCGGCTGCCATTGCCGCCGCCGAAGGCCGCGAGGTTGAGCCGCGCCATCCCCATGCAGGGATGACCGAACGGCGCCTGACCGCGCGCGCGATTGCCGAAGGTGCGATTCTTTCCGAATCCAGCCGCCATCGGATGCATACCAAGCTTGACGGGGTTCTGCTGCATCCCTGGATCGGCCCGCTGATCCTGTTCGCGCTGCTGTTCGTGATGTTTCAGGCGGTTTTTGCCGGGGCGACACCGTTTGCCGATGCTTTGCAGGCTTTGGTCGATAGCCTGGCGGCGTGGGTCCGCCTGACTTTCCCGTCCGGCCTGGCGCGCGATCTTGCTACAGATGGAATCATCGCCGGTGTCGGTTCGGTGCTGGTGTTCCTGCCCCAGATCCTGATCCTGTTTTTCTTCATCCTGTCGCTCGAAGCCTCGGGCTATATGGCCAGGGCTGCGTTCCTGATGGACCGGTTGATGGCGCGGGTGGGCCTTTCCGGGCGCAGCTTCATTCCGCTGCTGTCCAGCTTCGCCTGCGCGGTGCCTGGGATCATGGCGACCCGATCAATCCCCGATCCGCGTGATCGGCTGACCACGATCCTGATTTCCCCCCTGATGACCTGTTCGGCCCGCCTGCCGGTCTATGCCATGATCATTGCCGCCTTCATTCCTGATCGGACCGTCGGGGCGGGGATTGGCTTGCAGGGGCTGGTGCTGTTTGCACTCTATGTCTCGGGCATTGTCGGAGCGATGATCGTGGCCGTGCTGCTGCGCAACTCGGTTACTCAGGGTGCGGCCAGCGGTTTCATTATGGAACTTCCCAAATACCAGATGCCCAATGCCAAGGATCTGGCAATCGGCTTGATTCAACGTGTGCGGATTTTCCTGCGCCGGGCTGGAACGATCATCCTGACTGTAACTGTGGTGCTGTGGCTGCTGCTCAACTTTCCGCGCGCTGCACCGGGTGAGGATCAGGTCGATGCCTCGATCGCCGGGCATGTCGCCAATGGCCTTGCGGTGGTGGTCGAACCGATCGGCTTCAACCGCGACATAGCACTGGCGCTGATCCCGGCGATGGCTGCGCGCGAGGTGGCGGTCAGCTCGCTGGCGACGACCTATGCGGTTTCGGCCGAGGACGATGCGCAGACCGCGATGAAGCTGGGCGATCAACTCAAGGCCCACTGGTCGCTGCCGACCGCGCTGGCATTTCTGGTCTGGTTCGTCTTCGCGCCCCAATGCATGAGCACCATCGCCGTCACCCGCCGCGAAACCAATGGCTGGAAATGGCCGATGTTCATGCTCGGATACCTGTTTGGGCTGGCTTACATTTTTGCCGGCTTGACCTACTGGACGGCGATCTGGCTGGGGCTGGGCTGATCCTGCGGAAAAGAACCGGTTCGCCACTGGTTCTCCCCGGGTTGATTGGCTAGTTGCATGGCCATTCTTCAAAGGGACTCGATTCGATGGCAGGCAGCGTCAACAAGGTCATTCTGGTCGGCAATCTGGGGGCCGATCCCGAAGTGAAGTCATTCCAGAACGGCGGCAAGATCTGCAACCTGCGGATCGCCACATCCGAAAACTGGAAAGACAAGAACACCGGCGAGAAGAAAGAGCGGACCGAATGGCACACCGTTGTGCTCAATTCGGATGGCCTTGTCGGGGTTGCCGAACGCTACCTCAAAAAAGGCAGCAAGGTTTACATCGAAGGCCAGCTACGCACCCGCAAATGGCAGGATGCTTCGGGCAATGACCGCTATTCGACTGAAATCAGCGTGGGTGGGATGCAAGGCAATCTGACCATGCTCGATGGCGCACCGGGTGGTGGCGGCGGGTCGAGCGGCAGCGGCGGCAACTATGGCGGCGGTCAGCGTTCCGGCGGCAGTGACTTCGGCGGCGGTTCAGGCGGCGGCCAGCGTTCGGGCGGCGGCGCACCCAGCGGCGGGTTCGCTGACGATCTGGATGATGACATCCCGTTCTGAATCTTAGTCCTTCAGCAGACCCTTGAGCGCCGCGAACGGACCGCTCGCACCTTCATCGAGCAACCCGGCCTTGCGCCGCGCTTGCTTCGCGGTTGGACCCTCGGCGTAGGGGTCGATGGCGAGTGCCATTCCTTGCGCCACTGCCTCGCCCAGATCAAAGCGGGTTCCGTCCATTTCGATCTCGTCGAGATCTGCTGCGTCGAGTTCCAGCTCGGCCTCGCCATCCAGCACTGCGATGGCGGGGACGAAATGAAGTGCGACCGGCTCATTTATCCTCGCAGGCAGGTCATCCCCGGATACCGCACAGCTTTGCACCACTTGCGCTTCGAGTCGGCCGGTCGCGCGAACAGTGGGTCCATCGGGAACGAGGGTAAGCCGCGCTTTCAAGGCCTTTACTGCGATCAAGCCGAACCGCTGCGCCAGTGCATCGCGCTCGGTCTCATTAGCCTCCAGCAATTGCTCGCCGGCAGGCAGCCTGGCGGCATCGAAAATCCGTGTGAACTCGCTCATCGCACGATCCTTCCGGCCAGCAGATCGTCATCGGTCAGATCCGCCAATGCCGCAGACAATACCCGCATCTCGCGGGCAATCGCAGCAGGCATTCCAGCCTCGCCAAAGGATACGTTGCGCTCGATCGCAGCCATCAACACCCCATCATCGGCCTGCGCCAGCCCGGCGCGAAACGCATCGATCCGCCCGCCCAGCGCGCCCATCAGCTTGCCGACATGCTTGCCGACCACCAGATCGCCCAGCCCAGTCTGGCGCAGCTGGCCGTCCATGTCCTCCACGAACAGTTCGGTCAGTCGTCCCGAGGGTGCGCTGAGCGCTTCGTCACGTTCCATCCGCAGCATCACCAGTGCCATGACCAGCGCAATCGCATCGAACCGCCCCGGCACCGTGTCGGCGATTCCGCCTTTTGAATACCACTGCGGTTCGCGCGCTATCTCCACCACGCGGTGCCACAGCGGCCGCACTTGTTCCTGCGCCGGATCGGGGCGGCCCAGCAGGCGGGTCAGCAGGGACATCGGCGCGGCATCCTTCCATTCAGCGGGCATTAAAGCCGTGGCCCTCATCGCCCGCCATTGCGCGGCTGGCCAAGGCGGCCTAAGGCGGAGCGATAGATCAAGGTGGACATGCGGGCAATCCTGCGCGCCGCCGGACGGAGCGATTTGACGATGCTGGGTAAGGGACGTTTTCTGGTTTTGACCGCCGCTGCGCTGGCGCTTTCGGCCTGTGCCTCGATCAAGGACCACCGCGGCTACCTGGTCGACAACGCTCTGCTCGATTCGGTTCAGCCCGGGATCGACAATCAGATTTCGGTTGAGCGGATGCTCGGCCGGCCCAGCTTTATCAGCCAGTTTGGCAAAAAGGACTGGTACTATATCTCGACCAACACCCGCCAGTCCGCTTTCAGTCGTCCCAAGCCGAAGGACCAGCTGATGGTTCGGGTCAGTTTCGATGACAAGGGCAACGTCGTGGCCGTGAATCGCACGGGCATGGAAAATGTCGCGAACATCAATCCCGATGGGGATAAGACACCGACCCTTGGGCGGGAGCGGACCTTCCTTGAAGACCTGTTCGGCAATATCGGTCAGGTTGGCGCAGGTGGCCAGGGCGGTGGCGGCGCGGGCCCGAACTAGGGTCAGGTTGAAGCCTGCCGGATAAGACATATATCCGGGCCATGAGCACTTCTTCAGATAGCCACGGTTTGATCCAGTGGCACGGGACCACCATCATCGGCGTCAAGCTGGGCGGCAAGACCGTCATCGCCGGCGATGGCCAGGTTTCGATGGGCAACACCGTGATGAAGCCCAACGCCAAGAAGGTTCGGCGGCTGGGCGATGGCAGCGTGATCGCCGGGTTCGCCGGGGCCACCGCCGATGCCTTCACTCTGTTTGAGCGTCTTGAGAAGAAACTTGAGCAGCATCGCGGTCAGCTGATGCGCGCGGCGGTCGAACTGGCCAAGGATTGGCGCACCGACAAATATCTGCGCAATCTGGAGGCGATGATGATCGTTGCTGACAAGGAAGTGACGCTGATCCTCACCGGCAATGGCGATGTGCTGGAGCCCAATGACGGTATCGCAGCGATCGGTTCCGGCGGGAATTATGCGCTGTCGGCGGCGCGCGCGCTGGTAGACTATGAGGCCGATGCAGAGACGCTTGCCCGGCACGCGATGAAGATTGCTGCTGAAATCTGCGTTTACACAAACGACCAACTGACCGTCGAAACGATGGAGAGCGTGTCTTGAGCGCGTCGCTTACTCCCAAAGCCATTGTCGCCGCTCTTGACGAGCACATCATCGGCCAGGCGGACGCCAAACGCGCGGTTGCGGTTGCACTTCGCAACCGTTGGCGCCGTCAACGGCTCGGCGCGGACCTGCGCGACGAGGTGACGCCCAAGAACATATTGATGATCGGCCCGACCGGCTGCGGCAAAACCGAAATCAGCCGGCGCCTCGCCAAATTGGCCGACGCGCCTTTCATC
>CALMBN010000092.1 GCA_937860195.1 uncultured Novosphingobium sp. | reverse complement strand
ACTTGCGGGCGGTCCAGCTGTCGGTGGGTACCGGCACCGAGGTCACGCCGCGAGACGAGGCCGCGACGTCCATGCCGATCGTGGGGAGAAAGTAGATCGCCGCCAGGATTCCGAGAATCGCCGCCACCCTCTTCATGCCAGGAGTTTACGCGAGTCCGAACGGCGGGAAATGGAAAGGGGAGGCGCCTCTCTGCGCCTCCCCTGGGTGCTGCCGGGCTCGATGCGACATCGGGCTATCGGATTCTGATGTCCCGCGTTGGGCCACTCGGGAGCGGCAGCGGTTGTAAGCCCCGCCCGAGCCCGTCCTGCGTATCCTGATTTCCTCGGACTGCCTTTCCTGCGGACCGATCACCGCCTCGGGCGACCGGCTTGCTCGGCCCTCGGCGCGGTGTCAGACCACCACCGAGGGCTGCCTGCGATCCGGTGGAGTGTTCATGTCGCTCTCCTCCGTGTCGTGGTCCACATCGTTGTCCGTCGAAGCCAAGGTACGCCCACCCGTGGCGACTGTCAAGAGAGAAAACGAAGCAGTAGGCTGCCGAGCATGAATTCTCTCGACCGCCGGGAACTCCTGAGTCGCCTGGTGGCTCTCGACTCGACCAGTTCGCGCCCCAATCTCGAGGTCGTCGACCTGCTGAGCGAAGTCGTTGACAGACCTGGAGTTCGACTGCACCGTCACACCACCGCGGACGGTCAGAAGGCGAACCTGATCGCCTTCCTGGGCCCCGCGCGAGCGGATCGGGCCGGATTGATCCTCTCCGGGCACACCGACGTGGTACCCGCTCTGGAGCCGGACTGGGAAAGCCCGCCCTTCGCGCTCAGCGAACGGGGAGACCGCTGGTACGGCCGGGGCACCGCCGACATGAAGGGCGGGATTGCCGTGATCCTGGCGGCCCTGAAGGCGTTTGAAACTGGCGCTGTCGCAATATCGATCGGCTATGACGTTATGATCAATTCGGACGAGGAAACCGGGAGCCTGTCCTCCGCACCGCTGATCGCCAAGTTGGCGCAAGGAAAGACCGCCGCGCTCACTTACGAACCCTCTGCCCTGCCCGATGGAACCCTCGCGGGAGCCCGCGCCGGAAGCGGGAACTGGTCGCTGACGGTTCGCGGCAAGTCTGCGCACGCCGGACGCAACCCTGACGATGGCCGAAATGCAATGGTCGCTGCAGCGGCGTTGGCAATCGGCCTCAAAGCGTTCCACCGCGATGGGCTTTCGGTAAACCCGGCCAGGATCGACGGCGGCAGCGCAAACAATGTCGTGCCCGATCTGGCCGTGCTGCGCTTCAACATCCGCCCGCGCGAATTGGCAACGGCCGAGCTGTTCTCGCTGGAACTCGCCGCGCTGATTGCCCGGATCGAAGCCGAACATCAGGTCACGATCCATGCCCACGGCGGGATCAGCCGCCCGCCCAAACCGCTCGACGCGAAGGCTGAAAAGCTGTTCGGCATCGTTGAGGAGTGCTCAACCCTGCTTGGCGCTCCAATCAGCCGGATTTCCTCGGGCGGGGTTTGCGATGGCAACAACATCGCAGCTTGCGGCGTGCCGGTGGTTGACACCATGGGTGTGCGCGGCGGGGCGATCCATTCGCCGGACGAGTTCATGATTGTCCCCAGCCTTGCAGAGCGCGCGAAACTGTCCGCGCTGGTCCTTCACCGCCTAGCCACTGGAACCCCGCTTTGACTTTCGTGATCCGCGCCGCCCACCCCGGCGATCTCCAGCACATATACGAGATGGCCAAGCGCACTGGCGGGGGGTTCACCAACCTGCCGCCCGACCGCAAGGCGCTGACCGCCAAGCTGGAGCGCTCGCACGAAGGTTTTACGCGCACTGGCGACGATCTGGGCGATGACCTGTTTGTTTTCGTGCTGGAGAATACCGCGACCGGCGAAGTGCGCGGAACCTGCCAGATCTTTTCAACGGTCGGCCTCAAAGGACCGTTCTACTCCTACCGGATCGGCGCGCTGACCCAGCACAGCGAAGAATTGGGACGGACCTTTCGCGCCGATATTCTGAACTTGTCGACCGATCTTGAGGGCGCGAGCGAAGTCGGCGGGCTATTCCTTCACCCCGGTGAGCGCGCCGGGGGATTGGGCATGCTGATCGCCCGCAGTCGCTATCTGTTCATCAAGGATCACCGCGAACGATTCGCTGATCGCTGCATCGCCGAACTGCGCGGGGTGATCGACGAAGCGGGCGGTTCGCCGTTCTGGGACGGAGTCGCGGGACGGTTTTTCGGGATGAGCTTCCAGGACGCGGACGAGTTCAACGCCAAATTCGGCAATCAGTTCATCGCTGATCTGATGCCCAAGCACCCGGTCTACATCGCTATGCTGACCGAGGCTGCACGGCATGTGATCGGCCTTCCGCACGTGTCCGGCCGAGCCGCAATGCGGATGTTGGAGAACGAGGGCTTCGCCTGGGAAAACTACATCGACATCTTCGATGGCGGCCCGACGATGACCCTCCGGACCAATCAGATCCGCTCGATCCGCGAAGCAGAAACCAGCGCGGTGGTTGCAATCGATCAGGAACTGGGCGAGCACAAAACGGGTGAGAAATGTCTGATCGCCCACGGTCGCTTCGCCGATT
>CALMBN010000091.1 GCA_937860195.1 uncultured Novosphingobium sp. | reverse complement strand
TTTTTGGGATGACACGTTGCATCGTAACCGTTCACTCCCCGGGGCGTGAACGGTTACGGGTGCCACTGTCCCGCTTGTCCGGCAGTGGACTCCTGGAACACGCTTCGCACTGCCAGCAAGCTGGACAGTGCCACCCTAAAATCAAGCTGTGACAAAGCACTGAGGAATTGAATTCCGTTTTCACCGCAGAGTCGCGGAGGCGCAGAGACGCGATGGCCCGCAGCCAGGGACCTTGTGGGACTCTGTATTTCTTTCCCTCACCCCTGCATCCTCAATCCTGTCCCCTCCACAGGCCCATGGGCAAGTGAACCTTTCCCACTCTGCGGCTGTCCTCTCCCCCATGGGAAACTCTCCAACTCAACTCGAACGACGCAAATCCGACCGCGGGGGCTCTTTGGCTAAGCCCCTGGCCCCGGAAGAAATCCGCCTGGGGGATTTCGTGTCGCTGCTGCACATCGTGTACGAAGTCCCTTCGTTCTTCTGGTGCAACGACGCCACCACACAGCCCCCGGAGGAACTCGTGCGACTGTGCTGCCTACCGGAGTCGGCCGGGGTGCCGCTGCGAGTGAAGTCGGTTTGCTTGCCCTATGTCCTCGTAAAACACCCCGGCGGCGGCAGGCGGACGCTCGATGTGCGCCGCTGCCGCTTGGCACGGCTCGATAAAAAGTATGCCACCGCCGCTTGGAAACTGGCCAAGGAAGACCTCGAAAAACGCGATTGCCGGTAACGCCTGACTTGTCGCAGGGACACCACGCAGCGCCTGGGGCTGCAACCCCCGGGCGTTCGGGTTTTCCGCCGTGCCTGCTAAGGCAGGGCTCAAAAATAACTTCCTCATTTCAGATAAACCACAGAGCCACGGAGGACACTGAGAAGATAAGGGTGTAAGTCGTAGGTCGTAAGTGAATTCCAATGCAGTCAATTCCCGCTTCCGCGAGGGGCAGGCTCTGCGCGGTAATAACGGAAATCACCCCAGCCACTAACCACTAACCACTAACCACATACCACATACCACTTATCTTCTTCGTGTCCTCCGTGGCTCCGTGGTAAAATTACTACCTGCCTACAAGCAAGCGACAAATGCCGAAGTAAATTTGAATTGTTACTAACCGTCGCCGTTGGCACCTTGGATCAGGTTGACAAACTCCGAGTTCGTCTTGAATTTCCCGAGCTTGCTGGTGAGTTGTTCCATGGCGTCGACATGGTGCATGGAGGAAAGCGTTCGCCGCAGCATGGTCGTTGCGCGAAGCGTTTGAGCAGTCAATAACTTTTCTTCGCGTCGTGTTCCCGATTGTTCAATGTCAATCGCCGGCCAGACGCGTCGGTCGGCCAGTTTTCGATCGAGTACCAACTCCATGTTGCCGGTTCCTTTGAACTCCTGAAAAATGAGTTCGTCCATGCGGCTTCCGGTGTCGATGAGGGCCGTTCCGACGATCGTCAGGGATCCACCTTCCTCGAAGGCCCGGGCCGTGGCAAACAGCTTTTTCGGAATATCCATCGCCTTGATATCCACACCGCCACTCATCGTGCGACCTGTGTTGCCGACCCACTTATTAAAAGCACGCGCCAATCGCGTGATCGAGTCCATCAACATGAAAGTGTCTTTACCCATTTCGGTTAGGCGTTGGCATCGGGCAACGACGAGCTGCGAGAGTCGCACATGGCTTTCGACGTCGTTGTCCAAGCTGCTCGCAAACACGTCGCCGTTGACGATATTGCGTTTCATGTCCGTGACTTCTTCGGGGCGTTCGTCAACCAGCAGGACGATCAGGAACACCTCGGGATGGTTGTCTGTAATCGCCTTGGCGATGTTCTGCAGCAGAACGGTCTTGCCGGTCCGCGGCGGCGCGACGATCAGCGCACGCTGGCCCTTGCCCTGCGGTGAAATGATGTCGATCACCCGCGCCGACTTGTCCTTGACGGTCGGATCAAGCGTATCGAGGCTGAGCTTTTCGTCCGGATAAAGCGGGGTCAGGTTGTCGAAGTTGACGCGGTGGCGGACTGCTTCGGGATCGTCGAAATTGACGCTGATCAGCTTGACGATCGCGAAATAGCGCTCGCCATCCTTGGGCGCGCGAACCTCACCTTCAACCGTGTCGCCAGTGCGCAGGCCCCATTTGCGGACCTGATTGGGCGAGACATAGATGTCGTCTGGACCGGCGAGGTAATTGGCCTCGGGACTGCGCAGAAAACCGAATCCGTCGGACAGGACTTCGATCGTGCCAATCCCCAGGATTGTCTCGCCGTCCTCGGCCAGCTCCTTGAGAATGCCGAACATGATGTCCTGGCGGCGCATCGTCGAGGCGCCTTCAACTCCCAGCTCTTCGGCCATTTCGACCAGCTCGGCGGAGGTCTTTTTCTTGAGTTCTTTAAGATGCATTTTGGCTGTCGTTCCGTGAATTCAAATCTGAGACTGGCCGGACAATCAGAGGGCTTGGGGAAAGCAGATCGCGCCGCGCACCTGTGCGCTGGCCTTGCCGGTCACCCGCACAGATAGGAGTTGCAGTGCCTAACGTCAATCAAAACGGCTTCAGCACCACCATGATCACAATCAAAGCCGCGGCAATCCCGGGAACCTCGTTGAGCAGTCTGAGCCGTTTGCCAGAGAGTTTGCGCTCTCCTTGCATCAAGGCGGCATGGTATCCTGCCAGCCAGACGTGGTAGGCAGTGAGCGCCAGCACAGCAGCCAGTTTGACCAGAAACCAGCCTTGCGGGAACGCGCCTGTCGCATAGGCGAGGATCAACCCAAGCACCCAGGCCACAATCAATGAGGGCCACAGGATGATCCGCAGCAGCCGTGCCTCACGCTCAAGCCAGCGCGTGCTTTCCTCGCTGCCCAGCTCAGCCTCCTGATGATAGACAAAGAAGCGTGGCAGCATGAACAGCCCGGCCATCCAGAAGATCACGAAAATGATGTGGCCGGCTTTGAGCCAAAGATAAGTCATGGAAAGCACCCAGTTCATGTCCGCCGCGAGAACCTATCCTTGCCAGCCTTGCACAGCAGACAGCAATTCACCGACATGTTCTGACGGAGTTGTTTGGCCGATCCCGTGGCCAAGATTGAAGACGTGGGGCCGCTCGGCAAAGGCATCGAGAATGCGGAGCGTCTGTTTCTTCATTTCTGCTCCGCCCGAGAGCAACAGCAGTGGATCAAGGTTACCCTGCACCGGCAAGCCTTCAGGCAGCACCTGATGCGCCCAGAGCGGATCGATAGTCTCATCAAGGCCCAGCGCGTCAACCTTGGTCTCTCGGGCATAGGCGGCAAGCTTTTCGCCCGCACCTTTCGGAAAGCCGATCACCGGCACTTCAGGGAACCGCGCCTTCAGTGCGGTGACAATAGCCGCATTGGGCGCAATCACCCACCGTTCGAACTGCGCGGGGGCGAGACTTCCGGCCCACGAGTCGAACAACTGCACCGCTTCGGCTCCTGCCATGATCTGGCCGGCAAGGTATTCGATAGTGACATCGACGATTCCATCGATGATCGCCTGGAACGCTGCCGGATCGCGATAAGCCAGCTCGCGCGTGACATGCTGGTCACGGCTGCCTTCCCCCGCCACCATATAGGTCGCCACAGTCCAGGGAGAACCGGCAAAGCCCAATAAGGTTTTACCGGGCGGCAAAGCAGCTTTCACCAGCGCAACCGTCTCATAGATCGGCGTGAGCCGCTCTGGCACTGCATCAAGGCTCGCCAATGCTGCCTCAGCCAGCCGGGGTGAAAGGTGCGGGCCTTCACCCGCCAGAAACGCGAGATCCTGACCCATCGCATAGGGCACGATCAGAATGTCGGAAAACAGGATCGCCCCATCAAGACCAAACCGACGCAGCGGTTGAAGCGTGATTTCAGCGGCAGCTATTGGATCATAAACCAGCGCGAGGAACCCGCCCTTTTCGGCCCGAAGCGCACGGTATTCAGGCAGATAGCGCCCAGCCTGGCGCATCAGCCACGCTGGACGGGGCCGGACGTTCTGGCCACGCAGGGTATCGAGCAATAATCCGGGCATCGTGTCTGATTCCAATCAAATACAAATAAGAGTCTTAAAAGGTTTCTGTTGTAGTTGGCTTGTGGAAAGCGGGAACAAGCGCGCCTTGCCGGATTTCTACCGGGTTGAACAGACCTGGCGAAAGGGCGAATCGCCGCAACCACACGTCAACCGACTCTTTTCCCCGCTGTCCCCAGCCTGTGGGTAGCATCATCCACATGGCGACAACCTGCTTGCCCAGGTCCTGACAGTGGGGGCGGAATCGCGAGGCAAACTTGTGCCTCTGTCCATCCCATGGTTTATGAGCAAAGTCTTCCACAGGGGATCGTTCCACTTTCCATGCCGCGACTCCATCTCCACCTCTTGTCGGATTCGACCGGCGAAACGCTCGAGATGCTGGCCAAAGCGGCGCTGGCGCAATTCGAAGGGTCCGAAGTAGTGCGTCACTTCTGGCCAATGGTCCGTTCGCAGCAGCACCTCGACCGGATCATGGGTGAGATCGGGGCCAATCCAGGTCTGGTATTCTTCACTCTTGCCAATGCTGAAATCCGGGTCAAGCTGGAGGAACGCTGCCGGGTGCTTGGATTACCGGTGGTGCCGGTACTGGATGCCGCAGTCGAAGCGCTCGAAGCTGCACTTGGCCAACCTCCCAAAGCCCGTTCCGGCAGCCAGCACACGATGGATGCGGCTTACTTCGGACGGGTCGATGCAATCCACTATACCATCGCCCATGACGATGGGGTCGGGTGGGAGAACTGGGAAGAAGCCGACATTGTCCTTGCTGGCGTGTCGCGCAGCTCCAAGACTCCCACCAGCATCTACCTCGCCAACCGCGGTTACAAGGTCGCCAACGTGCCCGTAGTGGTCGAAAGTCCACCGCCGCCGGTGCTTTATGGGCTCAAGCATCCACTGGTGATCGGCCTGACCACTGCGCCCGAGCGGCTGGTGCAGGTCCGCCGCAACCGGTTGCTGGCGCTGGGCCAGGCTCCCGAGACCGACTATGTCGACAGCGAGCAGGTGACACGCGAGATCCAATACGCCCGGCGGATGTTTGCCGACAACGACTGGCCGGTGATCGATGTGACCCGCCGCTCGATCGAGGAAACGGCGGCCGCGATAATCAACCTCTACAACGCATTCATGGTAGCGCGCGAAGGCGCAACCCAGTGACCCTGATCCTCGCTTCGCAAAGCGCTTCGCGGCGGGCGATGCTTGATGCGGCTGGGGTGGTTTACCAGGCTGTGCCCGCGCAGCTGGACGAACGGGCGCTTGAGGCCGATCTGATCGGCGCGCCGCCGCATGCAGTTGCTGCGGCATTGGCAGAGGCCAAGGCGCTGGCGGTTTCGCGCAAGCATCCGGGGCTCGTGCTCGGAAGCGATTCGCTGGTCGAGGTTGAAGGACGCCGGTTCGACAAGCCGGGCAGCCGCGAAGATGCCGCCGGGCACTTGCAGTTTTTTTCAGGCAAAGTGATGCATCTCCACTCTGCCGCTGCCCTGGCGCGCGAGGGTGAACTGATCTGGCGGCATGGTGATATTGCGCAGCTGCAGGTCCGGACCCTGTCCCAAAGCTTCATTGCCCGCTATCTCGAAGCCGAATGGCCTGCCGTCGGGGCCTGCGTCGGGGTGTTCCGGATCGAAGGACTGGGTGTGCAATTGTTCGACTCAATCGAAGGCAGCCAGTTCACCGTGCTCGGCATGCCGCTGTTGCCAGTGCTGAGCGCGCTGCGGGCCCACGGAGCGCTGGCCGCATGAGTGCGGGCCGTCAGGATCGCCCGCTGCCGCTGCTGGCCGGTTTGATTGGCTGGCCGGTGGCGCAATCAAAATCGCCACTAATCCATGAATTCTGGTTGAAGCGGCTGGGCATCGACGGGCACTATGTCCGCTTGCCCGTTCGCCCCGGCGAAGTCGCGCGGGCCTTCAAAGGCATGGCCGCGCTGGGTTTCACCGGGCTTCAGGCAACCATGCCGCACAAGCGGGCCTGCTTTGATCTGGTCGATCATCATACCCCGGCAGCCAAGGCGCTTGGCGCGGTCAATACCGTCATCGTTGAGGATGACGGAACGCTGACCGGTGAGAACACTGACCTGCCGGGGTTTTTAGAGCCGCTTGCCAATCTCGATCTTTCTGGCGAGCAAGTGACCGTTCTGGGCGCAGGCGGAGCTGCCGCAGCGGTGATCGCCGGGCTGGTCGGGCTGGGCGCGCGGCGGATTGCGGTGGTCAACCGCAGCCCCGAAGGGACCGCACGATTACTCGAAGATATTGCCGCCACGCTGACCGGGTGTGACATCATCGAGGCCGGATGGAGTCAGGCCGAAGCCCTGGCTGCCGGCAGCCGCCTGATCGCCAATGCCACATCGCTGGGCATGGCGGGCATGCCGCCGCTACCGCTGGAAGTTGGCAGCCTGCGCGATGATGCTATCGTCTATGATATCATCACCCACCCTCACCAAACCCCGTTGCTGCGCGCGGCGGCTGCGCGGGGCCTCAGGACCCATGACGGCCTTGAGATGCTGGTTGGGCAGGCCCGTGAGGCATTCCGCCGTTTCTATGGGGCTGAACCACCCAAAGACGGTGATGCCGAACTTCGGGTTCTGCTCACGGCATGAGGAAGCAGTTCATCCTTGGTCTGACCGGCTCGATCGGGATGGGCAAATCGGCGGTCGCGGCGATGTTCAAAGGGCTGGGCGTGCCGGTGTTCGATGCCGATGCTGCTGTCCACGAGCTGCAGGGACCGGGCGGGGCCTGTCTCGCTCCGATTGAGCGGGATTTTCCCGGCACCACCGGACCGCAGGGGGTTGATCGGCAGAAACTTGGCGCGGCAGTGTTTGGAAACCCGGACGCGCTGCTACGGCTGGAGCGGATCGTTCACCCCGAAGTCGCCGAATTGCGCCGGGCCTTTCTGGCCGACACTGCCGAAGCCCCGCTGATCGTGTTCGATATTCCATTGCTGTACGAAAAGACCGGCCAGCACGGGCTTGATGCGGTCGTAGTTGTCTCCGCTCCTGCCGAGGTTCAGCGGGCGCGAGTGCTGGCCCGGCCCGGCATGACCGAACAGAAATTCGCGCAGATCCTGAAGCTGCAAGTTCCCGATGCGGAAAAGCGTGCCCGCGCCGATTACGTGCTCGATACCGGCACATCGCTGGCCGAAACCCGCCATGCAGTGCAGGACTTGATCCGCGCGCTGACCGGGCCGCAAAAAGAACCGCAAACCCCCTTGTAACCTGTTTGGAATGGGCAGATATCAAATCGGTAATGCGTGAGATTATTTTCGACACGGAAACCACTGGGCTCGATCCCAAAAGCGGTGACCGGCTGGTTGAAATCGGCTGTATCGAAATGGTCAATCGGGTGACCACAGGCCATACCTTTCACGCCTATTTCAACCCTGATCGCGATATGCCAGCTGCGGCCGAAGCGGTTCACGGCCTATCGATCACGTTCTTGTCAGACAAGCCGAGGTTCCACGAAAAGGCTGCTGATTTCCTCGAATTCATCGGTGATGAGTGCAAGCTCGTTGCTCACAACGCCGGGTTCGATTTCGGCTTCGTCAATTCCGAGCTTGAGATCTGCGGGCTGCCGCCACTCAGCCGCGAACGGATGATCGATACCGTCGCGATGGCGCGGATGCGGCATCCTGGTGCCAAGAACTCGCTCGATGCGCTGTGCACGCGTTATGGCATCGATCGCAGTCACCGAACCAGGCACGGCGCGCTGCTCGACGCCGAGCTGTTGGCGCAAGTTTATGTCGAGCTGACTGGTGGTCGCCAGATTGGGCTGTCGCTGGCCGCCGAAACCAATGTGATCGAGATTACCAACCTTGCCAGGCCTCGGCAGACCCATCCCATCCGCCCCGCCCGCCCGCATACGGCCAGCGAGGAGGAACTCGCGGCTCACGCCGTATTTCTTGAAACGGTGAAATCGCCAATCTGGAACGATTGAACCGCGCCGAGTTGCTAGAACAGGAGAAGACACCCCATGGACATTCGCGTATCGGGCCATCAGGTTGAAACTGGCGAAGCGCTGCAGCTGCACGCGCAGGACCGACTGTCCGCGGTTGTCGACAAATACTTCCCCAAAGCCCTGTCATCGGTGGTCACATTCAACCGTGCGCCGGCGGCCGGGTTCCGTTGCGATATCGTCACCCATGTCATGCACGGCCTGGTGCTGAAGGGTGCCGGCAATGCTGCCGATGCCCACATTGCACTCGATCAGGCGGCAGAAAAGATCGACAAGCAGCTGCGCCGCTACAAGCGCCGCCTGAAAGACCGCAGCGAAGTCTCGAGCCATGCCCAGCGTGCCGAAGAGGCTGCCTACACCGTATTCGTTGAGCCCGATGAGGCGGCTGATGAGGTCACCGCCGATGCGCCGCTGATCATCGCTGAAACCCGGGTGGATGTTCCCGAGGCGACCGTTTCCGATGCCGTGATGATGCTCGATCTGCGCAATACCAATGCTCTGCTGTTCAAGAACGCTGGCACTGGCAAGCACAATATGGTTTACCGGCGCGGTGACGGTTCGATCGGATGGGTTGAACCGAACTGACGCGCAGGCTAAAGGCGCGCGCTAATCCGATAGGTGAGGGGGGCTTGAGGCGGCAATCACCGCCGTTCGATCCACAACCGGATCGGTCGCGCTATTTTGGAATGATCGTCTGACATGACTGCACTTTTCACACTGATGCCCGAAGCTGTCGGCACGATCGATGCCGATAGCAAGCAGGCGATTCTCGATCAGCTGGCGCAGCGATTCGCCGGAGTTTACGGGCTTGATCCGGTGCTGGTGCTCGATCGGATTGAAGAGCGGGAAAAGCTTGGCTCAACCGGGTTCGGGCGCGGCGTGGCGATCCCGCATGCCCGAATTCCCGATTTGAACCGACCGGTTGCAGCGTTTTTGCGGCTGAGCACTCCGGTTTCGTTCGACGCTGCAGACGGGATGCCGGTCGATCTGATCTTCGGACTGCTCTCGCCGGAAGCGGCCGGTGCCGCTCACCTCCATGCTCTTGCCGCGATCAGCCGCCTGATGCGCGACGATGTGATGCATCAGGCACTGGGCGAAGCGCCGAGCGCCGAAGCCCTCTATGGTTTGCTGGTCAATTCGATTGAAAAGGATGCCGCGTAATCTCGCGGCTCCCGACTCACCTTGAAGTTTCGGGCCTGATTCGGGCTGTTGAAGCCGCCGGCGGCTTTGCGGCGGTGCTTCACAAAGGTGAACGCGAGGCCGGGACAATCCTTGTAATCCTGACCGAAAAGGGCGCAAATGCGCGGCTTTTTGAGCGAATTCCGCATGCTGAATCAGGCCGACAATGGCTGCTGGCAAAAGCCCAAGACACTGACAATATGGCATTATTTCAAGACTATCTTGATCGTTGCAGCGCCCGAGATCCTGACCTGTGGATTATCGAACTGGATATCGCCGATGGTGAACGCTTCATCGGATTGACATCAATGTAAGCTTGACTTTGTTGCACTGCACAATCAAAGCGCGCCCACTCTTTGATGCGCAGGCAGCGTGCGCGGGCATTTCGGCCCAGCACGCCAGCACGCAGACGGGGGACAGCCGGCAGGATTTCCGGCTTGGGGCAGATCGCTGCAAAGCTTGACCCTCAACCATCCTGCGCGGGCGCGTCCACCGCCGATAAAGCACTAATTATGAGCCGCAAGCTCCACCAGGCCTCCGCGATTTCGGTGGCCGCCATGATAGCATTTGTCATTGCCAGCGCCGACGGTTCGGGCGCAGCCGCACAGGCCAGAACGTCTGGCCCGGTGATTCAGGAACCGACACTACAGACCATTTCCCAGCCGGTCATCCAGCCGCTTCCCGCCGAAAGAACGGCGGTTGAGGCCGAAGTTGACCTGCCTGTTGCACCACCGATCAAAGCCGGTTCGCTGGCCAAACTGGTCGCTGCCCAGCCGCAGCCGGCCGAATTGCCGCGTGAGCTGCATTGCCTGGCCGGTGCAGTCTATTTTGAATCCAAGGGCGAATCGCTCGCCGGACAGCTCGCGGTTGGCCGGGTGGTTGTCGCCCGGTCAAAGTCGGGGCGCTTTCCAAATTCCTATTGCGGCGTGGTATACCAGCCGTCGCAGTTCTCGTTCGTGCGCGGCCGAGCCATGCCGGCCATCGCGCGGAGCTCGAAGAACTGGAAGACTGCCGTGGCGATTGCCCAGATAGCGCATTCCAACGCCTGGACCAGCCAGGTCGAAGGCGCGCTGTATTTCCACGCGGCCTATGTCAGCCCCGGCTGGAAACTGCGCCGGGTCGGCCGGATCGACAATCACGTGTTCTATCGGTGATTTGAATTGGGGGCGGGCCACGGCCCGTCGTCAGCTTTTCCGCCCTCAGATAGTCCGGTTTGAGCTCAACCCAGACCGGCGCATGATCACTGGCTTTTTCGCGCCCGCGATGGGCCTTGTCGACCCCGCAGGCGAGCAGCCGGTCGGCCAGTTCGGGTGAAAGCAACGCGTGGTCGATGCGAAAGCCGTGATCGCGTTGCCAGGCACCCGCCTGATAGTCCCAATAGGTCCATAGCCCGCCCTGCGGATTGTGAGTGGCAAGAGCATCTGTCCAGCCATCGCCGAGCAACCGGAACCAGGCATCGCGCGATTCGGGCTGCATCAGGGCATCGTCGGCCATCGCCTTGGGGGCGAAGATGTCGCTGTTGTGCGGGATCACGTTGTAATCGCCCAGCACCACCGCCGGCACCTCTTCGGCAGCAATCACAGCCATTCGTGCGCGCAGCCGCTCCATCCACTTGAGCTTGTAGTCAAACTTCGGCCCCGGTTGGGGATTGCCGTTGGGCAGGTAGATGCAGGCAACGCGGGTTCCGAAC
>CALMBN010000090.1 GCA_937860195.1 uncultured Novosphingobium sp. | reverse complement strand
TTCAATGGCTTGAGGGATCTTTATGAAATATCTGTTTTTGCTGGGTTGTTCGTTGGCAGATGGCAACCCTGCTTGGGCGCAAGGTGAGCGACCTGTTGAGCACGGGTCTGGCCCGGTCTGCTCACCCGAAGGCGACGAATGTACACTTGCAAGCAGTTATCGCTACCTCGGCGATGATGAAATTACCGTCACAGCGACAGGCCAATGGACCCGGCTAGACGATGCAGGACAATCGATTTCGGTCCTAACCGCGCGCGAACTGGAAACGGTCCAAGGCGCAGACCCGGTCCGCGCGTTCGGACGGCTCCCCGGCGTCACGGCGCAAGGCGAAGGAGTGCCTCGTGCGCGAAGGACGGGCGCACGCCGCTCTCGTCTTTGACGGCAAGGATTGCGTCGGTTGGTGCCAGTTCGGCTCGCCGGAAGAGCTTCCGCGAATCCACAATCAGCGTGCCTATCTGGCCACCAACCCGACGCTCCCCGACTGGCGGATCACCTGTTTCTTTTCAGGCAGCGGCTATCGCGGCAACGGCGTGGCGTCCGCCGCCCTGAAGGGCGCGATCGAGCAGATCAAGAACCTCGGCGGCGGGCGCATTGAGGGATACCCCGAAGATACCGAAGGCCGAAAAGCCGCGCCCGCCTTTCTGTTCAATGGCGCCCTGACGACGTTCGAACGTCTTGGCTTCAAACGCTTGCGGCTCATCGGAAAGCACAAGTGGGTGGTGACCCGAACGGTCCGGTGACCTTCGGCCCGAACTCGTCGCCGAAGCAGCTGGTGTCGCTGTCACAGCGCAAGTGCCGTAGCTTCGCCGGCGGCAAACTTCACACGCCCACGACTCCCAGCGTATAGAGTCCCAATGCGTCAATTCGAGCAAAGCTTCACCGCCCGCGCCTTCGACATCGACGAACTGGGCCATGTCAACAACGCGGTGTGGGTGCGCTGGGTTCAGGACCTCGCCACCGCGCATTGGGCGGCGGTTGCTTCGCCTGAGCATCAGGCGGCCTACATCTGGGTCGTGACCCGGCACGAGATCGACTATCGCGGGAACATTGGCGTTGGGGAAAGTGTTGAGGCCGTGACCTGGATTCCAAGCGGGCCGACCGGTGCGCGGTTTGACCGGCGGGCCGAATTTCGCGGGGGCAATGGCAAAGTGCTGGTTTCCTCCAACACCACCTGGGCGATGATTGACCGGGTCACCGGCCGGCTGGCGCGGGTCCGCGAAGAGGTCGCCGCGCCGTTCCGGCCATTCGGGGATGAGGGGTAGAACGTCTCGCTGCCACAACTTCATCGTCACCCTGAACTTGTTTCAGGGCCCATCGGGCCGCAAATTCGATTCGCAGTGCAACAGGCAAACCGCTCGGTTCAGCTGCCCAACGGCGCTCCGATCTGAACCGTGAAATGGGCCCTGAAACAAGTTCAGGGTGACGGGTTCTGATAGGTTTGGGGTGGACTACCCCAACACCTCCGCCACCGGCACATAATCATAGCCCAGTTCGGTCGCCACCGCTTCGTAAGTGACCTTTCCATCATGCACATTCAGCCCATCGGCCAGATGCGGATTGGCCTTCAGCGCGGCCTGCCAGCCCAGATCGGCGATCCGCAGCGCGTGGGGAAGGGTCACGTTGTTGAGCGCATAGGTGCTGGTCCGCGCGACCGCGCCGGGCATATTGGCGACGCAATAGTGGACCACGCCATCGACCACATAGGTCGGGTCGGCATGGGTGGTGGCGTGGCTGGTTTCAAAGCAGCCGCCCTGATCGATCGCAACATCAACCAGCACCGAGCCGGGCTTCATCAGCTTCAGCATTTCGCGTGTCACCAGCTTTGGCGCGGCAGCCCCCGGCACCAGCACGGCACCGATCACCAGTTCAGCCTCGCCAATCATCTGTTCGATATTGGCGCGGTTGGAAAAGCGGGTCTTGGCGCGGCTTTCAAAATGGGTGCCGAGCCGTTCGAGCACTTCGGGATCGCGATCGAGGATCGTCACATCGGCGCCAAGGCCAACCGCCATCTGCGCGGCGTTGAAGCCGACCACCCCGCCGCCGATTACCATCACTTTGCCGGGCAGCACGCCCGGAACCCCGCCCAGCAGCACGCCGCGCCCGCCGTGGGCCTTTTCCAGCGCGGTCGCCCCGGCCTGAATGCTCATCCGGCCCGCAACCTGGCTCATCGGTTTGAGCAGGGGCAACGAATTGCCCGGGCCAGTGACGGTTTCATAGGCAATCGCGGTGACGCCGGACTTGAGCAGGGCGGCGGTCTGCTCAGGGTCCGGGGCGAGGTGCAGATAGGTATATAGCACCTGACCGCGGCGCAGCTGGGCGCATTCGCTTGGCTGCGGTTCCTTGACCTTCACCACCATCTCGCACTCCGCAAAGATCGCAGCGGCGCTGTCCTTGATCGTTGCTCCGGCCTTGCGGTAATCTTCGTCGGTCGCCCCGATGCCCAGACCCGCATCGGTTTCTACCCAGACTTCGTGGCCATGGGCGGTCAGTTCACGGGCGGACTCAGGGGTCAGACCAACGCGGTATTCGTGGTTCTTGATTTCCTTGACGGTGCCGACACGCATGAGGCTCTCCTGTTGCTGGATTGTGCTCATGATACGCCCGCGCGCTTCGAATGTATCACCAAAGTTGCTCTATGCGGCGCCATATTTCGGTGATATTTTCCGTTTGATTGGAATTATCGGGAAATTTTTGCATGGATCGCAACGACATTCTGCTGCTGCAAGCGCTTCAGCAAGACAGCTCACGCTCGCTGGCCGAGCTAGCGGAACTGGCTGGGGTCTCGCCCTCGTCCTGCCACCGGCGGATCAAGGCGCTTGAAAGTTCGGGCGTTATTACCGGCTATGCCGCGCAAATCGACGCGCCGAAGCTGGGGTTGAAGCTGCAAGCCTTTGTCGAGATTACCCTGACCAGCCAAAGCCGCGAAGCGATGGACCGGTTTGAGGATGCCGTGCGCGATATGGACGAAGTGCTCGATTGCCACCTGATGAGCGGCAATGCTGATTATCTGCTGCGTGTTGCGGCGGCCGATCTTGAGCAATACGACCGGATCCACCGCGATTGCCTTGCTCGTCTGCCCGGGGTCTCGGCGATGCGGTCGGCCTTTGCAATCCGCCGGATCAAGCGCTGGAAAGGGTATCCCGTGCGGGGGTAAAAGCGCGCAAGATCATCATGTTGATCTCGATTGTGCGAATTTTGTCACAGTTTGTAAAAATTGCCCGCGCAAATTCCAATTTCCTTGCTCATATCCGAACCCTTGTTAGTTTCCGCGCGGGCGCAAATCTCCGAATGCTAAGTGCAACTGACTATTGTTTGTTGTGCGGTCACTCTACACAGGGGTTGTCTGGTATTGCGGATTCACAACCCAAAAAAACAACAAGGACGGGATTGAAAGATGAAACAATTCAACAAATTTGGGTCCAGGCGCGCGGCACTTGCTGCGGCAACGGCCATTCTGGCGCTGGCCAGCGCCGATGTGGCGATGGCCCAGACCACAAGTGGCGCAGCAGACGGCGCGGAAGCAGCTGACGATACGGCCGCATCGATCGTCGTAATCGGGACCCGCCGCCTTGACCGCACTGTCACGGATTCGGCTTCTCCGGTTGATGTCATTCAGGCAGCTGAACTCAATGCGCAGCCCGCCCCGAATATGCTCGACGCGATGAAGAACCTCGTGCCGTCATTCTTCGTGCCCCAGAACACGATCTCGGATGCTTCGACCTTTGTTCGCGCGCCTTCGCTGCGCGGCCTGCCGGCCGACAACATTCTGGTGATGATCAATGGCAAGCGCTTTAACCGCTCGCCGCTGGTTCAGGTCTATTCCGGCGGCGACACTGCGTTGTCATTCGGTTCACAAGGCGCAGACATTTCGTCAATCCCGTCGATCGCCATCGGCAACCTGCAGATTCTGCGCGATGGTGCCACGGCGCAATATGGTTCTGACGCAATCGGCGGGGTGCTCAACTACGGCCTGCGCCGTGACGAAGGCATTGAAGTTCAGGCGCTCTACGGGCGGCACTTTGACAATGGCGGGCCGCAAACAGGCTATGGCAACAACGGCCGGACCTGGCAGATTTCGGGCAACCTCGGGGTCAAGCTGGGCGACTCAGGCTTTGTGAACATTGCCGGCGAATACTTTGACAGCGATGGCACCAGCCGCGGCGCGACCCGGCCGCATTCGGTGGTTTTTGCCCAGACTTTCCCGGCGCTGGCCAGCCAGCTGCCGCACTATCCCGGGCCGTCGCAGGTGTGGGGCAGTTCGCCCAGCAACGGTTACAAGTTCATGCTCAACGCCGAATTCGACGTGGGTGAGAACAGCCAGCTCTATGTGTTTGGCAACCTTGCCCATTCAACCGCTGACCAGAGCTTCAACTATCGTCCGTCGGTGTCCTTGACCGGGTTTGCAGCTTTCAACGGCACTGCGAACATCACGGTCAATCAGGGGCGCAATTCGGCCTTTGCCCATCCGATTTACCTGACGGGTTGCACGGGTGCAGGGGCAACTGCCTGCCCGACCGGCGCTGGTAACTACGTCATGTCAAGCCTGGCAGGGCCTGGCGCGACTTATGATTTTGCAACGATGTATCCGGCCGGCTTCACCCCGCGGTTCGTGGGTGTGAACGATCAGATCTTTGGGGTAGTGGGCTTCAAGGGCGGCGATCCCAGCACGCTGAAGTATGACCTTTCGGTTTCGGCGAGCAAGCAGCAGCTTGACCTGTCGATGTACGATTCGCTCAGCCCTTCGTTCGGGCCAACCACCCAGCAGTCGTTCAAGTTCGGCAAGCTGATCCAGCGCGAATTCAACGTTACTTTGGATGTCAGCACGGAACTTGATGCTGGTTTTGCCTCGCCAATCACACTGTCGGGCGGGCTCGAATTCCGCAACGAAAGCTATGAAGCGACCCCGGGCGATCTGCAATCCTATGCAGGTGGGCCATATGCCGTGCAGAACCTCTACGTTGAAACCGCACCGGGTGTCTGGGCGCTGAACTCGACCGTTACGATGCCGCCGGCCGCGAGCGGCTATGGTGGCACCAGCCCGACCTTTGCCGGCAAGAACAGCCAAAGCAACTATGGCGGCTATCTGGGTCTCGAAGGCGATCTGACCGAATCGTTCAGCATGGGCATGGCGGTCCGGCTTGAACACAACTCGGGCTTTGGCGATGCCTTTGTGTCAAAGCTCAATGCGTTGTGGAAAGTGTCCGATACGATCTCGCTTCGCGGCACGGTCGGCACCGGCTTCCACGCTCCTTCGCCGGGACAGAACAACGTCCAGGTGCTGACCACCACCTTCAATGCCGGTAATCAGGTTCAGGTCGGCACCTATCCGGTGACGAGCAATATCTCGCAGTATTACGGGGCCTCGCAGTTGAGCGCTGAAAAATCGACCAACTTTGGTGCAGGTATTGTGATCAAGCCGTCGAATACCCTTACCCTGACAATCGATGCCTATTCGATCAAGGTAAAGGACCGGATCGGCATCTCGCAGAGCTTTGCCGTTACCGCGCCCGATCTGATTGCCTTGCCGGCGCTGGCTGGTGTGGGTCTGGGCGGCACGGTGCAATACTTCACCAACGGCTTCGATACGACCACCAAGGGGATTGACGTGGTTGGCAGCTATCGCACCGATCTGGCCGGGGGCAGGCTCAACCTGACGCTCGCCTACAACTACAACCGCAGCAATGTTGATCGGTTCAATCCGGGCGTTATCGGGGTCCAGCAGCTGATCGACATCAAGTATCTGGCTCCGGCACACCGCGCCAACTTCGCGGCTAACTGGCAGATGGGCAATTTCACGCTCAATCTGCGGGAAAGCTATTATGGCGAATGGCGCGATTCGACCGATTATCCGCTGCGTGTCGGCAACATTGCGGGCAATCCGATCATCGACGGTCAGCGTTTTGGCGCCAGGTTCGTTACCGATCTGGATGTCAGCTATACCTTTGCCGAACACTACACGCTGACGATCGGCGCGAACAACCTGTTCAACGTCTATCCCGACAAGATCCAGGCGACCGTCGACAACCCGATCTTCGCACTGACCGGCAGCATCTCCAACGGTTCGGTCTATCCGCGTTCGGGCGGTCCGTTCGGGATCAACGGTGGGTTCTACTATGCCCGCCTGCGGGTCAAATATTGATCTGAAATCAATTTGGTTTGAAACAGAACGGGGGGCGAAAGCCTCCCGTTTTCGTTTGGAGGGCAGGCATTCTTTGCTCTGTCAGCCCCTACCCAACGGGGAGGGGTTGGGGTGGGGGCTCAACGCTAGCGGAGAACCCCCAACCCAACCCTTCCCCAACGGGGAAGGGCTTTCAGCCAGCGGCAAAGTCAGCACAAAGCAGGCCCCGCCAAATCCTTCGGTCAGCTCCAGCCCGCCGCCGCAGCCCTCGACCAGCGCGCGGGCGATCGGCAGGCCAAGGCCGGTTCCGCCCGCTTCGCGCTTTGAAGTGAAGAACGGGTCGAACACGCGGCCCCGGTCCGCCTCAGGCACGCCGGGGCCGTTGTCGCTGAGCGCGATGCGGACTGCGCCCTCGTGCTCATGGGCCTCGATTGCAAGGCGGCTCGCTCCGGCTTGACGGGCATTCTCGATCAAGGTGGCAAGCACTGTCTCCAGCGCGCCCGGCTCCATTGCGACCGGCGCAAGCTCCTTGGGTAGATCAATCGCGATGGCCAATGCCTCACCGCCGTGGGCATCGGCAAGCAGCGCCAGCACCGGCTTCAGTGACGTGCTGGCTTCGCCGCTGCTGCGGCCCATGTCGGCCTTGGCCAGTTCCATCAGACGACTGACCAGCCGGGACAACCGGTCGGCATCACCCTCCATGTTGGACAGGAACTGGGCGCGTTCGCCTTCGCTCATTGTCGCGGCATGGTCCTGCAACAGCTCTATCCCGCCGCGAATGCCCGCCAGCGGGGTCTTGAATTCATGGCTGAGGCTGGCGGCGAAATCGCGCAGGTAGCGTCCGCGCCGTTCGATCCCTTCGGCCATCACGCTGAAATCGGTATAGAGGCCCTGGACCTCATGCACTTCCAGCGTCGGACGGCGCAGCCAGGCGCTGCGACCCTCAGCCAAAGCACGGGTTGCCGCAGAGAGCCGTTCCAAAGGGGCAACAATTGTCCGCGCGAGCAGCGCGGCGATCAGCACCAGCAATGTCAAAATGACGCCCACTCCGACCGCGATCTTGCCCCAGTCCTCCCACATGCCCCGGAACAGGGCGCTGGGCGAGCGTGAGACCAGCACCACGCCCACCACTTCGCCGCCGACCGTAATCGCGCGGGCATGGTGCAGCCGGATCGCAGTCGCCCGGCTCAGCCAGCCGACCAGATAGCCATAGTCATAGCTGGCATTGGACCTGAGCACTGTTTGCGATCCGCCCGCCAAGGCCGCGCGCACCTCGGGCAGTTTTCCCAGCGAGAAGCCGATTTGCTGGCCGCTGACCATTGTGCCATCCCGGTCGAGCAGCACGATCGAGGCGAGCGTTGCGGCCTTGGTCTCGGCGATTGCCGGAGCGATTCTCTGCGCCGCCTCAAGAGCAGCGGGATCGGGCGGGACGGTGGGCCGGGCTGCGGCGGGCCGCTCGGGCAGGATCACAGTCGAGCTGAGGTCGATCCCGGTGGTCAGCGCGGCGGCATAGGGATCAAGCCGGCTTGATTCGGCAATTGGCGCGTCCGGCGAAGCAACGGCGGGCGGTGCCTCCGGCCACAGCAGTGCGGTAGCCGCAGCCAGCGCAGCCGCCTGGGCGCTGACTTCGGCCTCGGTCCGGCGGACCAGCGCGTTTTCGTAGACCCTGAGGCCTAGCGCGGCGACACCGGGGAGCGCAGCCGCGAACAGCAACACTGACAACAGCAGCCAGCGCAGCCGCAGCACCGGCCAGAGCCGCCCCGCCAGCGGACGGAGCAGGGCGATGAACCGCCGGATCAGCGGCCGCCCTCACAGGGCCCTAGGCGGTAGCCGACCCCGGCTTTGGTTTCGACCACGTCAATCGCCCCAACATCGCCAAACTTGCGGCGCAGGTTGCGGATATGGCTGTCGATCGTCCGGTCAGTGATCGCAAAGCCGGGTCCGTGGAGCTGGTCGATCAATTGATCGCGGCTAAGGATCCGCCCCGGCGCGAGTGCGAGCGCTTTGAGGATGTTGAACTCGCTGACCGTCAGCGAAACCTCTGCCCCGGCCCAGTTCGCCGACCAGGCCTCGGGATCGAGCTGTAGTTTGCCTTTGACGATTGCGCCCGAAGCGCTGCCACTTTGAACGATACGTGGGGAAGTGCGGCGCAGGATGGCGTTCGCGCGGGCCACGACCTCGCGCGGAGAGAATGGTTTGGTGACGTAATCGTCGGCCCCCAGCTCGATCCCCAGCACCCGGTCGAACTCCTCGTCGCGGCTGGAGAGGAACAGGACGGGGACTTCGCTGGTGGCACGCAGGCGGCGGCAGACCTCAAGCCCGTCCATGCGGGGCATGTTGATATCGAGCACCACCAGATTGGGCACCTGCCGGGTCACCGCGACGAGCGCTGCCTCGCCATCGCCAGCTTCCTCAACCGCGAACCCGGCCTTGTCGAAAGCGAAGGCGAGGAGTGCACGGATATGCGGGTCGTCATCGACGAGCAGGACGTGGCGGGTCATGACCTCCATTGTCACGGTTCCTCCGGCGCAGTCAACGCAGGTTGGACAGTGGAGG
>CALMBN010000089.1 GCA_937860195.1 uncultured Novosphingobium sp. | reverse complement strand
CGCCCACTAGGCACTTCCCTGTGCCGATTCCGCGTGACGGCCATTGGCCTTGGTGTTAACCCTAAGGTCAATTGGCATGGGTGGGACGGTGTCCTGCAAGCCCAGCCGGGTTGCACTACGATCGGTATCGAAGGGCACCCAGAATCATGACCAGTTCACCCGCCGTCATTCCGCCGCAGTTTCGCAACCCGATCATCCATGATCGCGGCCCATCAAGCTATCCCGGCAAGTTCCAGATCACCGACGCGGCGCTGCAAAAGTATGGCATTGCGCGGGAGTTCTTCGGGACGACGCAGGTCATCAATGCCGATGGGTCGAAATTCCGGGTCAAGGACTATCAATACACGCTGAAAGACAACGCGGTGGGAATGACCTTCCTGCCAATCTGCGACACCGGCTATGCCGCCTGCCCGGATGGCACTCCGGTATATAGCTCGGTGCTGGTCGATGCCCTGCTCCGCACGGAGATGCAGCTGGGTCCCGACGACCCGATCTTTGCGCTGATGTATTACATCCATCCCGAGCTCAACAATGGCACGGTCCTGCATTTCGCCACAACCGACAAGACCGAGATGGGGATCAGTCATTGCGGGGCCTATAAGGGCAACGGGCGGACCAGCAACGCGCCGGAACTCTATCACAACCGGGTCTGGAGCGTGGGACCGGATGTCGGCAACGTTTTTGGATATCCCGCCAATCTCGTGGTGATGTCGCTGAGCGGGGTTCCGCAGCCGGTCCTCAACCGCAATCTCAATCTGGTTGACGATATCCTGAATTGCGGCGTGCGGTTCCCGGCGGACTACAAGAATTCGCAGTTCCGGATGATCGACATCAACACCTCATTCATGGCCTATCGCGATTGGGTGGAGCAGGCGCGTTACTTGCGCGATGATCCATCGTGGTTCACCTATTGCGCCGCGCACAAGACGCTGGTCGCCAACATTGGCTTCAACCTGCCGCACAATCAGGCCAGTTTCCAGGAAGTCTATGGCGCGGATGAAGGCCTCGCCTTCTGGAATTTCTTCTGCACTTATCACATGGAAATCTATGGGGTTCCGTTCAGCACGGACCGCCAGACCACCTTCACGCCGTTGTGGAAACAGCAAGGGTTGACCGCTGCGCAGGTCCGGCCCTTCACCATGGCCGAATATATCGCCTGGGATGCGGCGCGGCTCGGCGGGGTTCTGGGCAGCTACCCCGGGTTCAAGCCGCAGCCGGTCGGTGTGGGCCTGCCATGGGGGGCGCAGATGAACGCCGACCTGGTCAACGATTTCGTCCAGACCTATGCCGATTTCGTCGATGCCGGACCGATTGCGTTCACCGCCACAGTGTTCGGACTGTCCGGCCCGGTCTGTGTTCGCGCCAGGATACCGATCCTGCAATATCTGTTCGAAGCCATGCCGATCGCTCAGCAGGCGATGCGCGCAGACGCGGCGATCAATGCCCCGTCGGCACCGGGATCGACCTATCACAATAGCCCCTGGTACCATGGGCAGTTTGCAGCGCTGTTTGTCGCGCTTGGTGGAAAGTCGGCCGATGCCGATGCCGCGCTCGCCGTGCTCGATGGGCAGGCGTCCGGTTCAAGCCTGTGGCAAAAGCTGACCGGCGCGGCGAACAACGAAATGGGGCCAGACGTGCTGGCCTGGCTGGCGCTCGATCTGGTCCGGACAGACTGGGCGACGATCATGGCAGCCGGTCAAGTGCCGTTCGATCAGGGCTACACCGCCTTCATGACCGCGATCCAGGCCGAATTTCAAAAGGCCCGCGAGATGGTGGTGCATGACCCCAATGGCATCCAGTTCAACACCGCACCGCCGATTCTGCACATGATCGTCACCGGGATGTACCCTTGCGCCCCGCAAGTGACGATCCGGACTATCGCCACGGTCATGAATTACACCGAGATGGAATCCAAACCGACCTGACGCCGTCCAAAAGCGGAGAGATGACCATGCCGACCGCACCAGCAAACGATCCCGTCCCGCCGTCGGCCTTGCCGACTTTCAGCGCGGTCAGTTCTTCTGCGCCGGTGATGGCGGCCGCTTGGAATGCGGTGGCACTGCTCCACCCGTTCAGTCCGCCGCTCAGCAAGTATCCCAGGATCGACAACCCGTTCCACCAGCTGTGCATTGCCCAGCTCGACTATCTGGCCGGTGAATGGTTCTCGATCAGGGTGGTCGGCTGCGAATATGGCCAGTGGTGGTATATGATCAATCCGACCGAGACGCAGCTATCGACCGATGGCGGGATCTTTTGGAAGACGGTCGACATGGGCTGGACCCTGCCGACCGATTGGTACGGGGCCAAAGCCTCGACCGCGCGCTGCGCAGGGGCCTCTCCGCTCAGCTGGATGAGTGATCGGTCTGCCGAATGGTGGACAATCGAGGCCCGGATCACCCCGCCGCTTGAGAAAGGCCCGCCGCCTCAACCGATCGGCGCAACCTGGCTGTGGTTTGATGCGCAAACCAAAGCGCCGATGCGGATGATGTTCGGCAACGGTCCCAACCTCGATACATTCGGCGACCCAACCCAGCTGGCCTTTCTGCAGATGTTCTCGTTCAGCTATTTCACCGGCTACACCGGCTTTGCCGCCGAAGACGCACCGCCTAAGCCAGACCGCTGGTTCAAGCCGACAATTCCAGGGCTGACCGTGGGCAATCCCAAGGGCTACAAGAACTTCGTCTGGAACGGCAATTCCGGGCTGACCGCGTTCATGACACCCGTCAATGGCTACTACAATCCATTGCCGACACGCGTGCTCTATCGCTGGAAAGACGATGCCGATTACGCAGTCTATACAGATCGCGTGCAGGACACGAAGATGCATTTCACTTACAACACCGATCAGCCCAAGGGGACCAAGGCTGTCGCCACACAGACGGCGGTGCTCACCGGATTTGCTCCCAAAGGGTCTAACCAGCCGCTGAACACCGGGACCGGCTTCCTCTACACCCAATATGCCGATCAAACCGAAGACTGCCTGAAAGGCGGGCACTTCAAATACGGGCAGGAACCGCCTTTCTGGATTTCCATTCCGGCGGTGCAAGGCACGATCCGCGCGACAATCGTGAATAATCCTGAGCTTTGCCCCGGACAAACCATCACAATCTTTTCGGTGCTGTTCCCGCCCTTCAAGAAGAAATACCCCGAGGCGACCTATTTGTGGACCTGGTATGCCCCGCCACCGGGCAGCGACGGGACGAACAGCCGCCCGGTCAATTTCATGCAATCGCAATCGACCGTCCAGCAAGGGACCAGCCTCGCGCTGGCAGACTACTATTATTACGAGGAATTTTCAGCTCCGGTCGATCCAGGCAATCTGACGATTCCGGCCTGCTGCCTGGGATCGAATTGCAAAATCGGCCCGGACGACGATCGATAGGTTTACAACCAACCTGCTTCGATCAAGACCCATACTTCGTTCGTGCTGAGCTTGTCGAAGCATTGTCCTCCACCTTGCAACGGCATGAAGAAAGGGCGATCCTTCGACAAGCTCAGGACGAGCGGAAGTGGCTGGATGAATCGAAATCAACGCGCCTTGGTTCAAGCCGCCTGCTTCACCGGTGCCATCAGATCGTAGGGATCAACACCCGCCGCGCGCCACATCGCGTGCGCCTGGCAATAGAACTTCGGCTCGGCAATGTTCAGTTTCGCACGGACCTCTGCCAGCGGCAGCACCAGCAGCTCGGTAATCGACATTTCGACCAGCCGCGGGCAGGCCTTACCCATGTTCTGCGCTTCGCGGACGGCGCGGAACACAGGCACCTTGACCGGGTGCTTGCGAATTTCGAGACCACCGGCATAGCCCAGGAACAGGTGTGCCGGACTGGGTTGCTGACTGTAGGTAAAGGCCAGCACGCACTGTTCGCCCAGCGCATCGCGGCCGAACCCGGTCAGGATGTGGAGCAGATCGTGAGTGTCGCGCATCCGGTTGAAGTACCAGCTAACCTGATCGTCCCAGTACATATCGGCCGGGCGGTTCTTGTCGAGTTCATCGACCAGGCCCTGCGCCGAAAGCCCTTCGCGCTCCATGAAATCGCAATAGACGTGGGCAAGGCTGTTCGGCGGATATTTACGCAGCGCAGCATGATTATCGAGGATTGCGACCAGCGATGGTTCCTTGCGGCGGATTTCCTGCGCGCGCTCGGTCTTAAGGAAACTCAGCGCCGCATCATAAATCCCGCGCCAAGGCAGCGCTTCGAAAATCGGGGCGACCTGCGAGGTGTCTTCCTTGTCTTTGACCAGTTCCTTGAAATGCCGCCACGCCTTGGGCAGGTCGTAACGCGCCTTGGGACGCCCCGGCAGCATCATCGGCAAGTCATCGGCGGCAAAGTCGACATGGGCCTGAGGGCCCGCGGAAATAGTGGTCAGCATGTT
Organism: uncultured Novosphingobium sp.; assembly: GCA_937860195.1. GTDB lineage: Bacteria > Pseudomonadota > Alphaproteobacteria > Sphingomonadales > Sphingomonadaceae > Novosphingobium. The sequence goes on along the minus strand of CALMBN010000089.1, from coordinate 238 downwards.
CATGGCAAGGCTGATACTGCGAACTACTTACAAATATGTCAATAGAGTTCTTGCGCTCTCAAACCCACTCGCTTTCGGCAATCCCCAACAGCCTCAGCACATCGGTCAGATCGCCCCGGTCAATAGCACCATTGGCGGCAGCGCGAGCCTTCGGCTTGGCGTGATAGGCCACACCATAGTCCGCCGCAGCAAGCATTGGGATGTCGTTGGCCCCGTCTCCGGTCGCGAGGCTGACTGC
>CALMBN010000088.1 GCA_937860195.1 uncultured Novosphingobium sp. | reverse complement strand
CTTCTTCACGCTCGATTGCGCGGCGTGCATGTTGACCACATCGGCCCCCAGCCGCTTGCCCGCAATCTCGAATGACAGCAGCGTCCGGGTGCTATTTTCGAAGAAGGCATTGATGATCGTCAGCCCCGCCAGCCGGTCATCGCGCTTCTGCGATTGGCGGTTCAGATCAACCCACTGCTCCGCCTCATCGAGCAGAAACAGCAGCTCCCACGGGGCAAGCCCCGCAAGCCCCGTCAGGTCGCGATGCGGAAAGGCGGCAGCCCCAGCTGGATAGCGGCCGGGCGGCGTGGGTTCTGGCGATGTCATTGAAGACGATGCCTTAGCGAGGGATGGGGGCGGGGGCAAGGGGGGTGGGGAGGGATTGGTAGTGGGTCAGCATGAAAACGAGCCATGCAATCCGCGCCAGCCACGCTATTGGGGCGCAAGAAGCGAAACGTCACATGTCAATGCGGAGCGTTTTATGAGCGCACCGAGGTTAAGCCGATCTTCCGAGATAAGGGCCACTGCGAATGCAGCGTTTGCCGGAACACCCTCGAATCGTGGAACGGGTCGCGCATCCCGTCGTTCCGGCTGATCTCTAAACCGAAGGGCAAGCCCGATGAGTTAGGCCTCCAAGCGTCTGCGCGATCCGAACTAGTTTGCAAAGCTGATGGTCGCGATTGCGACGGGCAAAGAGAGTGAGAAGGTCGGCAAGAAATCAGCTCCGTCAAATCCCGGGAAGGAGCGGGGAGGCTTCTGCGCTAGCCCGTGAGCGGATGAGGTCATATGGGTCTTCTGCACGCCCACCCACTTTGTGCTTTGCGGCAATTCCGGTTAGTGCAGGAGCGCCCGTGTAGTAGCGTCCTCGCTTCTCTCCGTGTGGGATTAGCAGGCCTAGCTCGCACATCTTCCGAAGGTCCCTGCTGGCGACCACATCAGAAATATCGTTTTCTTCCCGATATCTTCCCGCCCGAAGGCGGTGTCCGAAAGACGCATCTACGAGCGTCAATTCTGCGCGGTCGGGAAGCCCCAGAGCACTCGCTTTTGCGGTGACTTCGCCATAAACCTTGGCCAGCCAATTATTGCGCTTCACCAGAGTGTGGGCTTGTTGAAAGTGGGCCGTAAGGCAGAATTGCACCCAAGGGTGCGCGTCGTGTTCTGGATGCCAAGCACCCCCTCCGACTTTGGCTAAAATGTCATAATATGGCTGTGTGTTGCGCCCCAACCATTCTTCAATCGAAGAGAATACTGGGCTAACCGTCCCTTCCCTAGACAGCACGAGCGTTTGTAGGGCGCGCGCCATACGCCCATTTCCATCTTTGAACGGGTGGATCATGGTGAAATTCAAATGCGCCATGGCGGCTTTCACGATCACATGACAATCGGACGGTGAGTTTAGGTAAGTGACCAACTCCTGAATCAAGGCCGGAACCAAGACAGCGTCTGGCCCCTCATAGACTCGCTCTTCCGTCGCCTCGTTCACCACATAAATGTCTCCAGGCCGCCACCGGCCCGGCATCTTCTTCAGGCTATGTTGAAGCATCATGAAGTGCAGGCTTCGGAGCAACTGCGGATGAAACTCGAAATGCACATCTTCCGAGAGTTGAAGCACATATGTCATGGCGTTCCGATAGCCGAGGATTTCACGCCACGTTTCGGTGTTGGCATCCATAGGCTCTTCGTCCTCGATGGCCGCCACCACGTCATCCATCGTGGCGTGATAGCCCTCTATGCTGTTTGATCCCTGGATGGCTCTGGCCATCGAGTTTCGGCGCAATAGCCCGCTCCACCTTTGCGGAGTGTTCGAGATATGGTATTTTAGCTGTTGTTTTTGCTCAATAATAAGTTCGATAACGGCATCGTCCTCGGGCAAAAGCTTAGGGGGCGGATAGATGCTCATTAGATAATTTCCTTTCGCCTTTTGTATAATTAGTAATTATCTTTGTGACGGTTGTCAAATTATATAATGGGCATGAACAAGCTGACCATCGAAGAGCGCGCTAACATCCTTCATCTTCTCAGCGAAGGCGCCACCCCCCACACCCCCCGCCGATCCCCAAACCACGCTCATCGACCACCGACTCGCTATCCGCGCGCTCCGTCCCTATGTCGCAATCAAACGCGCTCAAAGGATCACCCGCATGATTTTCGCCCGCAAGGTTTGGCACTTTCTGGTTGCGATCAAGGATGGGCTGGTCCTGATCTTCATGCTGCTGTTCTTCCTCGCGCTCTATGGCGTGCTGACCGCGCGGCCGAGTGCCGGGACGCTCAAGGACGGGGCGCTGCTGCTCAAGCTCAACGGCACGGTGGTTGAGGAACCGGCGGTGCAGGATCCGCTGGAAGGGCTGTTCTCTGGCTCCAGCCAGCCAAAGGAGTATCGCGCTCGCGATCTGGTCCGGGCGATCAATCTTGCGGCGGAGGATGAGTCGATCAAGGCGGTCGTGCTCGATCTGTCGCAGTTCACCGGTGGCGGGCTGGTCACCATGCAAGAGCTGGGCGCGGCGCTCGACAAGGTTCGCGCCGCCAAGAAGCCGGTGCTGACCTATGCGATGGCCTATACCGATGACAGTGTCATGCTCGCGGCCCATGCCAGCGAGGTCTGGGTGCATCCGCTGGGCGGGGCTTTTGTCACCGGACCGGGCGGCAACCGGCTGTATTATGCCGCGCTGCTCCAGCGCTACAAGGTCAACATCCACGTCTACAAGGTCGGCACCTACAAGGACTACGTCGAGCCTTACCTGCGCGATTCCGCCTCAGAACCGTCCAAGGAAGCGCGCGGCGCGCTGCTAAGCGCGGTTTGGGAGGAATGGCAGGCCGATGTCGCCAAGGCCCGGCCCAAGGCCAATATCAAGCTGATCTCGACCGATCCGGCCGGTTGGCTCGCCGCATCAAAGGGCGACGCTGCGCAGGCCGCACTGAGCGCCGGGCTTGTCGACAAGCTGGGTGATGAGGTGGCTTTTGGCGAGCGGGTCAAAGGCATCGCCGGTGCGGATAACTTGTCCGACGCCCCCGGGGCCTATGCCCACAATCGACCCGAAGCGTTGCTGGCCGCACATTCAGAGGATGATAGCGGCGAGGCGGTCGCGGTTGTGACGATCGCGGGCAGCATCGTCGATGGCAAGGCTGGCCCCGGCACTGCCGGGGGTGCGCGGATCGCCAAGCTGATCGACAAGGCCAATACCGACGATGCCAAGGCGCTGGTGCTGCGGGTCGATTCGCCAGGCGGCTCGGTCTATGCCTCGGAACAGATCCGGTTGGCGACCGAACGCTTCAAAGCCAAAGGCCGCCCGGTGGTGGTTTCGATGGCCAATGTCGCCGCCAGCGGCGGCTATTGGGTCTCCACCCCGGCCAACCGGATCTTTGCCCAACCGGGCACGATTACCGGCTCGATCGGGATTTTTGCGGTGATCCCCAGCTTTGAACGGACGCTGGCCGACTATGGCGTGAAGAGCGACGGGGTCAAAACCACCGCGCTGTCCGGGCAGCCCGATGTGCTGGGAGGCATCTCGCCCGAAGCCGAAAAGATGATCCAGGCCAATATCGAGAACAATTACGGCAAGTTTCTGAATGTCGTGGCCAAATCACGGGGCAAGACCTCTGAGCAGGTCGACGCGATTGCGCAAGGGCGGGTCTGGGATGGGGGCACCGCGCGGCAGAACGGGCTGGTCGATCAGTTCGGCGGGCTCGACGATGCGCTGGCTTTTGCTGCCAAATCGGCCAAGCTCGATGAGTGGCACGCCGAGTATTATGGCACCGATGCAAACCCCTATGCCTCGATCCTTGACCGCCTGACGGGCGACGATGATGACGAACAGGGCGAACCCGCTGCAACCGATTTTGCCGGCCTTGTGGCGGTGCAGCAGCAGGCCCGGCTGACCGCAGCGCTTGGTGAACTCCATTGGCTCGGCCAGGTCCGCGGAGCGCAGGTCTATTGCCTCGATTGCCCGGTGCCTTTGCGGGTCAAGGCGAAGCCGAATAGCGCCGGTTGGATCGGGAATCTGGTATCCACCCTAAGCCTGCGCTGATTCACGTGCGAGCGGCTTGCCCTTTGGCCCCGCGCCCACTAAGGGCCACGCCTTGATTCATCCTTCGTCGGGCTGCGGGCGTGGCGGAATTGGTAGACGCGCTGGTTTTAGGTACCAGTATCGAAAGATGTGGGGGTTCGAGTCCCTTCGCCCGCACCAGTGGAGCCGCCGCACCGTTGCGGG
>CALMBN010000087.1 GCA_937860195.1 uncultured Novosphingobium sp. | reverse complement strand
GTCAACCGCAACCTTGCGCGCGCCTTCGACGCCGGCGAGCACTTTCTGCTCCTCAAGCGAAATGCCCAGCTTTTCGTAAACCCGCAGGATCTCCGGATCGACCTCGTCGAGGCTCGCCAGCTTGGGCTTGGCGCGCGGCGCGGCGTAATAATAGGCGTCCTGATAATTGATCGGCGGGATATTCAGCTTGGCCCAATCGGGCATCGGCATCGTCTGCCAATGACGGAAGGCCTTCAGCCGCAGGTCGAGCATCCATTCCGGCTCGTTCTTTTTGGCCGAAATGAACCGGACGGTATCTTCGTTGAGACCCTTGGGCGCAAAATCGGTTTCGATATCGGCCGACCAGCCGTGCTCATAATCGGCGACCTTGGCGGCGGCATCGTGGGCAGCCTGATCCTTGAGTGCGGGGCTGTCGATCATGCGACTGCGCTCCGCAGATTGGGGAAAGGAAAAGACTCTAAATCACGCAAAGGCGCAAAGGCGCGAAGATGTTCCGGCGCGCCGCAGGCATTCCTCTTCAAATCAGAGGATGCGCCATAGGCAATCGCAAGTCTTACAGAGCGGCTTCGCCGCAAACGAAACATCTTTGCGCTTTTGCGCCTTTGCGTGAGAAATTCTTCGACCTTCATCATACCGCCCCCGCCAGCCGGGTCAGCGGCACATCGGCCAAAGCGCCGCGCATCGCAGCGTTGACCACGCCCCAGTGCGGGCGGACCGTGCAGGCGCTTTCAAGCCCGCAATCGTGCTTGCCGGTATCGACGCAGGGGGTCAGCGCGATCGGGCCTTCGACGGCTTCGATGATGTCGGCCAGCGTAATCGCCGCAGCCGGGCGCGCCAGCTTCAACCCACCGCCCGCCCCGCGCGCACTGCGCAGTAAACCGGCGGCGGTGAGTTTGCTCACCAGCTTTTGAACCGTTGGGGCGGGCAGACCGGTTTCTTCGGCCAGTTGCGCAGCACTGACCCGCACGCGCTTCTTGCCATCCGCTCCGACAAGCTGCGCGGAGCCGCAATGCCGGGCGGCGGCAGACATCGTCACAACGGCATAATCGGCCATGCTGGACAAGCGCATCGAGCGGGTTTCCATCAAATCAGAGCGATTCGTTCCGGTTTCCCTAGGCCGATCCCTGCGCGCAGGCAATCGCCCGTTTGGCGCAGATAAAAAAAGCGGCCCACAAGCCGAAGCCTGGAAGCCGCTTTGAAAGTGAGGATCTCGGTGCAAGGATGCCACGAGTCCTTCGGGTCGCATTTGCTGCATACGAATGCTGTTTGCGACTCGATTGTATGGAATCGACAAGCTGCCTGCCGAGTCGCACATTGTTGAAATGGAAACGCTTCCAGTGATATTTCAGCAACAGAATCGACAGTTATGTCTGGTTCTGGCACAGGTCCCGTCATGCTTTACTCGCTGCTTCGTCCGGCCTTGTTCCTGTTCGATGCCGAATCAGCTCACAGCCTCTCGCTCGCCGCGCTGAAAGCACTGCCGCTGCATGGCAGTGCCAATATGTCTGGCCCGCTGGCAACCGAGGTTGCCGGGCTCAGGTTCCCCAACCCGCTGGGCATGGCGGCCGGGTTCGACAAGAACGGCGAAGTGCCCGATGCACTGCTCGGACTCGGGTTCGGTTTTGCCGAGGTCGGCTCGATCACTCCATTGCCGCAAAGCGGCAATCCCAGGCCCCGGATGTTCCGCCTGAGCGAAGACCGCGCGGTGATCAACCGGTTGGGGTTCAACAATGCCGGAGCAGCAGCAGCGACCGAACGGTTGACCCGGCGGCTGGGCCGCCCCGGCGTGGTCGGGATCAATCTGGGGGCAAACAAGGATTCGACTGATCGAATCGCCGACTACGCCACAATGGCGCAGCTGATGGCACCTTTGGCGAGCTATCTGGCGGTCAATGTTTCCAGCCCCAACACACCGGGGCTGCGAGCCTTGCAGGATGAGGGGGCCCTGACCGCGCTGCTCGATGCAGTATTGGCTGCGCGGGGGAGTTCAGCGGCGGCAGATGGGGGGCACTTGCCTCCCGTCTTCCTGAAAGTCGCGCCCGATCTGGAACCCGCCGATATCGAGGCGATCTCCCGCATTGCCATCGACAAGCAGCTTGGCGCGCTGATCGTCTCCAACACGACAATCTCACGCCCACCGCTCGCATCGGCCCATGCCGGCGAGACCGGAGGGCTGTCCGGCGCCCCATTGAGACCGCTTGCCCTCCAGCGCTTGCGAGACTTCCGCGCAGCAACTGGCGGACAGGTTCCGCTGATCGGGGTTGGCGGGATTGCGACGGCCGACGATGCCTGGGAACGAATCCGCGCCGGAGCCAGTCTGGTGCAACTTTACTCTGCAATGGCCTATGCCGGACCGGGGATCGCGCGCGCCATTAACAAGGGTCTCGAACGGCTGATGCAGCGCGATGGCTTCGCGACCATTGCCGAAGCCGTGGGAAGCGAATAGCATTTGGTCATGACCATGCGTTTCCTTGCCCCGTTTGCCGTGCTGGCGCTCGCCAGCTGTGCCCCCGTTCCTGCCACAACCGCGAAACCGCCTGCTGCGGTCGTCTATGACAAGGGCATGGTCAGCGCTGCTGATCCGCGCGCGGCCGAGGCTGGGGCCGAGATCCTGCGCGCCGGGGGCAGCGCCACCGATGCCGCAATCGCAACGATGCTGGCCTTGACCGTGGTCGAGCCGCAAAGCAGCGGGATCGGCGGCGGCGGGTTCTATGTTTCGACCAATGCCAAAGGCCAGGTTGAGACCATCGATGGCCGGGAAATGGCGCCGTCCGCCGCGCATCCCAAATGGTTCTTCAAGGACGGGGTTCTGCTGAAATTCCAGGAAGCCGTTCCCGGTGGGACCAGTGTCGGGGTGCCGGGCAACATTGCGCTGGCTGCCAAAGCCCATGCCGCGCATGGCCGCCTGCCCTGGGCACAAGTCTTTGCACCGGCCATGCGCCTTGCCCGCGACGGCTTTGTGATCACTCCGCGGCTGCATGAAATGCTGGAAGACAGCGCCCGGACCGCAGCCTTCTCAACCGAGGGCCGGGCGCTGTTCTTTGGCACCGACGGCAAGCCGCTGGCTATTGGGACGCTGATCAGGAACCCCGCGCTGGCCGATACACTGGACCGCGTTGCCCGCGAGGGGTCAAAGGCATTCTACACCGGTGCCAATGCCGCCGCGATTGCCGTCAAGGTCGCTTTCGCCCCGCACAACCCGGCACCGCTGACCGAGGCTGACGTCAACGCCTATGTGGCCAAAGATCGTGCGCCGGTTTGCGGCAGTTATCGCGGCTACCGGGTCTGTTCGATGGGTCCGCCAAGTTCGGGTGCGACAACGGTACTCGCCACGCTGATCCAGCTTGAGCGATTCGATCTCAAGGCCCTGGGAAAGGACAATCCCGGCGCCTGGCACCTGATCGCCGAAAGTCAGCGACTGGCCTATGCCGACCGCGCGCGCTTTGCTGCCGATGCCGATTTCGTCCCGGTGCCGGTCACCGGGATGATCGATGTCAGGTATCTGGCCGGACGTTCTGCGCTGATCGATCCGGGGAAATCGATCGCCAAGGCCTCGGCAGGAATCCCGCCGGGGGCCGAAAAGCTGTCATTCGCCGATTCCCCGCTCCAGCCCGAATACGGCACTTCGCATTTTTCGGTGATCGACCGGGCCGGCAACGCGGTGTCATACACGTCGACGATCGAAAGCTCGTTCGGATCGGGGATCGTCGTCGGGGGTTATTTCCTCAACAACGAGTTGACCGATTTCGACATGAACCCTGAAATCGATGGCCGGATGGTCGCCAACCGGGTCGAAGGCGGCAAGCGTCCGCGCAGTTCGATGTCGCCGACACTGGTGTTCAGCCCCGACGGGCGGCTGCGACTGGTGGTTGGTGCTGCGGGCGGTGTAACCATCCCGGCACAAGTGATCCGCGCGATCATCGGGGTGATCGATTGGGATCTTTCAGCCCAGGAAGCGCTCGGTCTGCCGGTGATCTTTGCACCGGCAACCGAAATCATCTTTGTCGAGCGCGGGACCTTCCTGGAAACAATGATCCCCGCGCTGAACGCGCTTGGCCACGCACAGGTGATCGCGCGCGCGCTGCCGCTGAAAGCCAACGCAATCGAGCTGCGCGGTAGCCAGCCCTGGGGTGGAGCCGATCCACGCAGCGAAGGGAAAGCGGTTTCGGAGTAGCTTGCCGCCGCCGCGCTGGCGGACTAGCCTGTTCCCGGGCTTGAGGATGCACCGCGAAAGGGGCGCTGCACGTGGTTGATATTTCGGATCTGCCGACCGTCGGAAATCTGGTCGCAATGCTGTTCAGACGGGCCGACGCCAAAGGCGACGCTCCGTTCCTGTGGGCCAAGCTGGAGGGCAAATGGCAGCCGATCAGTTGGGCTGAGGCGGTTCGCCAGATCTGCACCTTGGCCGAAGCGCTGCGCGACCTGGGGCTGTCGGACGGCGATCGGGTGATGCTGGTGTCCGAGAACCGCCCCGAATGGTGTATCGCCGATTTTGCGATCATGGCGGCGGGCTGCATCACGGTTCCGGCCTATGTCACCAATACCGAGCGGGATCATTTGCATATCCTTGAGGATTCAGGCGCAGCGGCGGTCATCGTCGCAAATGACAAGCTCGCGAAACCGCTGCTCGGCGCGGTGTTGCGCTCGGGCAAGGCCCGCCACGTGATCGGAATCGAGCCGCTCAGGATCACCCAGACCAGCAACTTTGAATATCACGACTGGGCCGCGTTGACCGCCGCCGATGGCATAGCAGCGCGCAAGGCGGTAAACGCCCGGATTGCCAGGATCCAGCGCAAGGACACGGCTTGCCTGATTTACACCAGCGGCACCGGCGGGAGCCCGCGCGGGGTGATGCAGCACCACGGAGCAATCCTGATGAACGCTGATGGCGCAGCGCGGGTCCTGGCCGAGGATTTCGGGCTGGATGACCACGACGCGTTCCTCTCGTTCCTGCCGCTGAGCCATGCCTATGAACACACCGGCGGACAGATGCTGCCAATCGCGGCGGGGGCGCAGATCTATTATGCCGAGGGTCTGGAAAAGCTCGCCAGCAATATCGAGGAAACTCGCCCGACGATCATGGTGGTGGTCCCGAGGCTGTTCGAAGTGCTGCGCGCGCGGATCATGAAGCAGATCGAGAAGCAGGGCAAAGTCGCCAATTTCATGATGGACCGGGCGATGTCGATCGGGTCACACAAGGCTGCGGGCCGCGGGCGCTGGCGCGACAAGCCGATGGACCTGCTGCTTGAGCGGACCCTGCGGCCCAAAATCCGCAGCCGGTTTGGCGGGCGGCTCAAAGCGATGGTTTCGGGCGGCGCACCGCTTAATCCGGACATCGGCGTGTTTTTCCAGT
>CALMBN010000086.1 GCA_937860195.1 uncultured Novosphingobium sp. | reverse complement strand
GCCGACATGCTCTCGCTCGGCGTCGCACGCCTGCACGCCGAGGCGTCGAGCGCCGAAGCGCTCGAGCGCGAGCGAATCGCAGATCGAGCTCGGCGCCGGCCGGTTCGCGAAGGCGTACCTCGGCGAGGAGCGGTGGGTCGAATCGAAGACCACGCTGCGCCGGCCGGTCGCGCTCAAGTGCCTGCAGCGCGGCGTCTCCGGCGAGGACCAGATGCGGTTCCAGATGGAGAAGGAGATCCTGGAGCGGGTCCAGGGTCACCCGAACATCGTCGAGCTGCTCGGCTCGGGCGAGGGCGACAGCGCCGGGTTCATCCCGCCCGCGGTCCGCGATCGCGTCGAGAACGACTTCATGATCCTCGAGCTGCTCGACATGAGCCTCGAAGAGCGGCTCAAGGGTGCACGCCAGAAGCGTCGCCGCGACGATCTGCTCTCGGTCCCGCTGCGCGAGCGCATCTTCCGCGTGCTCGAGTACATCATCCCGGTCGCGACCGCTGTCGAGTTCGCTCACCTCGTCCGCGACACGTGTCACCGCGACATCAAGCCCGCGAACATCCTGGTCAAGCTGCCGGATCCGAACCTGCGCGGCTCGCAGATGAAGATCAAGCTGGCGGACTTCAACGTCGGCAACTATCTCCATACCTTCAACGGTTTTTCTCACGCATTTGTGGTCGATTCCGGCAACCGGGCAATTTACGCATCGGTCGACGGCGAGCGGGCTGCGATTGAGAACTTTGCCCCATTCGCTGCGACAACCGCGAAGCTTGTCCCGCAGATCCGGTTGGCAGAGCGCAAGCGTCCGCCGTTGGGTCCAAGACCCGGCAAGAACAACATTGCGGTTCCTGCGATCCAGGCGAATACCGTCGCCCGGATTGGTGGTGAGGCCTATCTTGTCACTGCGACTCTGGTTCAGCCGGATTTTGGCAAGATTTTGCCCAAACAGCCGCAGGCACCGATCACGATCACCGCTTTGCCGCTGAATCAGGCTTTCCTTGATGCGTTCGCAGGCCGATATATGCTTGATGGACTGCGTCTGGGGGACCGGGTTCTGCCCAGCAAGAACGAGCGCCATGTTGCGCTTCAGGGCAGTCAGGGCGAACCCGCCGCGATCTTTGCCTGGACTCCGCGTCAGCCGGGGACGATGATCCTGAACGAGTTGCGCTGGCCAGCGCTGGCTGCTTTGCTGTTGCTAGGCTTGATCGCGCTGACCGTTGTCAGGCGCGGCTCGAACATCGTCAAAGAACTGATCCAGAGCGAGCGGCGGGCCCGGCACCTTGCCTTTCACGATACGCTGACCGGGTTGCCAAATCGGGCCATGCTGTTTGCTCGGCTGAATGGCATGCTGGCGGACTGCGGCAAGCCCGATTGCGGGGTCACTGTGATCTGCGTCGATCTCGATCACTTCAAGCAAGTCAACGATACCTTGGGTCATCATGCCGGGGATCTGCTGATCGAAACGGTCGCGCGGCGACTTGAGGAAAATGGCGGCGAAGCTGAACTGATCGCGCGGCTGGGCGGCGATGAATTTGTGCTGCTCTATGATTACGCCGATGCAAAACGGGCGCAGTTGCAGAGCGAGCGGATCCTGGCCGCGCTGAAGCATCCGCTTGAAACCGAATACGGCAAGATTGAAGTGGCCTGCTCGATCGGCATCGCGGTTGTCATTGAACCGGGACTCGATCCTTCGGAAGTGCTGCGCTGGGGTGATCTGGCGCTTTACCGCTCGAAAGAACTGGGGCGCAGCCAGGCCAACTTCTTCGAACCTCATATGGATGAGGCGCTGTTGGTGCGTCGCGCATTCGAAGCCGATTTGCGCCAGGCACTGGCCGAAGACGGATTGACCATGGTCTATCAGCCGCAGGTCAATCGGCACGGCGAAGTTCAAGCAGTTGAGTCGCTGCTCCGCTGGCATCTGTCTGACGGAAGCACAGTGCCGCCGGCGCGGTTCGTTGCACTGGCAGAGGAATGTGGATTGATTCTGCCATTGGGCGAATTTGTGATGCGGCGGGTGTTTGAAGAGACGCGCGATTGGCAGAACGTGCGGATCGCGATCAATGTCTCGCCGGTTCAAATCCGCTCACCGGGGTTTGCTGCGCAGGTGGTGCAAATGGCGGCGCGGGCTGGTGTCGATCCGGCGCACTACGAAATCGAGCTGACCGAAACCGCATTGCTTGGCGATGACAGGGTTACCTCCGGAAACATCGAGGCGCTGCAACGGATCGGCTTCTCGATTGCACTCGGGGATTTTGGCACAGGTCACTCAAGCCTTTCGGTCTTGCAGCGTTTTTCGGTCAACCGGATCAAGATTGATCGTTCGTTTGTTGGCAATATGGTGGCCAGTGCCGAAGCCGAGGCGCTGATTGATGCAATGGTCAAGCTGGCGCGCGCATTGGGAGTTAGCGTGATTGCCGAAGGGGTTGAGACCGAAGCCCAGCTAAGCCGCCTGATCGAATGCGGCTGCCGCGAGTTTCAGGGCCACCTGATCGGCATGCCGCAACCCAAGGCGGCAATCGAAGCCCGGCTTGGAATTGCGCCCGCGCTCGAATCGACTGCCTTCAAGCTGCGGGCTTGATCCCGGCTTCGGCCATCAGCTCACTCAACTCGCCGGCTTCGTACATTTCCATCATGATGTCGCTGCCCCCCACGAACTCGCCCTTTACGTAGAGCTGCGGGATCGTCGGCCAGTCGGAAAAGGCCTTGATGCCTTGGCGGACTTCCTGATCCTGCAACACGTCGACACTGTCATAGGCGACGCCGAGATGATCGAGGATCGCAATCGCCTTGCTGGAAAAGCCGCATTGCGGAAACAGCGGCGTGCCTTTCATGAACAGCACAACGTCATTGCTGCCAACGATTTCGGCGATTCGGGTATTTGGATCGGACATGATCAGAATTCTCCTTGCCGCCTCAGGTGGGGACAGCAGTCGTCAGTTGCAAGGCGTGGAGCGCGCCGCCCATGTCATTGCCGATCGCGGCATAGACCAGCTTGTGCTGGGCTACCCGCGGTTTGCCGACGAATGCGGCGGAGACAATATGCGCGGCCCAGTGATTGTCATCACCCGCCAGATCGGTCAGCGTGACCCGGGCATCGGGGAGAGCAGCCTTGATCCGTGCCTCAATCTCGGCACCGGCCATCGCCATCGGCTCAAACCTCGCCCATCAACGCGCGGCGTGCTTCGACGGCCTTGGCCTCGAGTGCGGCGCGGATTTCGGCTTCGCCAACCTCAACCCCGGCCGAGACCAGATCGCCGAGCAGTTTACGGATCACGTCCTCGTCGCCCGATTCCTCGAAATCGGCCTGAACCACAGCCTTGGCATATCCTTCAGCCTCGACCGCCGACAGGCCCATTTTTTCCGCCGCCCACGTTCCGAGCAGGCGATTGCGACGAGCGTGGACGCGGAACTGCATTTCTTCGTCGTGGGCGAACTTGGCTTCCTCGGCGCGTTCACGGTCATTGAAATCGGTCATTGTTGTTCCTCAAAAAAAGGTGCTCAGGCCATGGTCACGACGACTTTGCCAATCGCCTTGCGTGTCGCCAGCATGGTAATCGCTTCCCCGCCGCGTTCCAGCGGGAAAGTGGCAGAAACGCGCGGATTGATCTTTCCGGCTTTCAGAAGATCGAACAGCGTTGCGATATGCACCGCATTGGCCTTGGGATCGCGCGCAGTGAATGCCCCCCAGAACACCCCGCAGACGTCGCAGCTTTTGAGCAGGGTCAGGTTGAGCGGCAACCGGGCGATACCGGCCGGGAAGCCAACCACGCAGAACCGGCCCTCCCACGCGATGGCGCGGACGGCGGGCTCCGAATAGTCACCGCCCACGATATCGTAGACGACGTTCGCGCCATTTGGCCCGCAGGCGATCTTGAACGCTTCGGCCAGCGCCTTTGACTGGTCCTTGTCAAGCGGGGCAACTGGATAAATCACTACCTCATCAGCGCCATGTTCGCGCGCGACGGCGGCCTTTTCCTCGGTTGAAACGGCGGCGACGACTCTCGCGCCATAGGCCTTGCCCAGCTCAACCGCTGAAAGACCAACCCCGCCAGCCGCGCCGAGCACCAGCAAGGTATCTCCAGCCTTCAGGTGCCCGCGATCAAGCAGACCGTGCATGTTGGTGCCATAGGTCATCAGCAACGAAGCACCCGTCTCAAACGAAACGCCATCGGGCAGCGGGAACAGCTTGTCGGCAGGAGCAAGCGCTTCGGTGGCAAGCCCGCCGTTGCCCATCATCGCGATTACCCGGTCACCGGCTTTCCACTGGGTCACGCCTTCGCCAACGGCATCAACCACCCCCGCCAGTTCGCCGCCCGGAGCGAACGGACGCTCTGGCTTGAACTGGTACATGTCCTTGATGATCAGGACGTCGGGATAGTTGATCGAGCATGCCTTGACCGTAATCCGGACCTGACCGGGGCCAGGGACCGGGCTGTCAAGCTCGTCAAGGGTCAGCGTTTCAGGGCCACCGGTGGCGTGGCTGCGCAGGGCTTTCATGCTGGTACAACTCCCTTGGACAGCCAGGGCATCGCGGCCCCGGCTTTGTTTTCGTATGTAGTGATTGCGGCATCCCGGGCCATGGTCAGGCCAACCTCGTCGAGGCCGTTCAACAGGCAGTCCTTCCGGAACGGATCGATCTCGAATTCAAACCGGTCCTGAAACGGAGTGGTGACAACCTGATTTTCCAGATCAAGATGGATCGGATCGGTCGCGGCGACTTCCATCAGCCGGTCGATCGATTCTTGCGGCAAAACCACGGTGAGGATCCCGTTCTTGAAGGCATTCCCGCTGAAAATATCGGAAAAACTAGGCGCGATCACCGCAGTAATGCCAAGGTCAAGAAGTGCCCACGCGGCATGCTCGCGGCTGGACCCGCAGCCGAAATTGTCCCCCGCGATCAGGATCGGTGCGCCTTTGAACTCTGCGCTGTCAAACAGGTTGTCGGGATCGGCCCGCAGCGTCTCAAACGCGCCTTTGCCAAGGCCATCGCGGGTGATGGTCTTGAGCCAATGGGCCGGAATGATCACATCGGTATCGACGTTCTTGGCCCCGAACGGGATCGCCCTGCCTTCGACTTCGCGCAGGGGTTCCATCAATCGGTTTCCGGAGCGCTGTCAGGCTTGGGCTGGTTCGCGGCCTTTTCAGCACGTTCCTTGCGGCGCGAATTATAGAGCAGCGCTGCAGCCAGCGCCGCCGATCCGATTGCCGCCCCGGCCAGCGCAGCCTTGCCGGCCCAGTCGGACTTTTCGGGTTTGTCGGATTTCTTGGTCATGCATTTCCTATGCGACCGCTCGTTGCTGGAAAGCAAGTGCTGAGATCAAGTCAATTCCCGCACATCCGTCAGCCGCCCCGTCACTGCCGCCGCTGCTGCCATTGCTGGCGAAACAAGGTGTGTCCGCGATCCCGGTCCCTGCCGTCCGACAAAGTTGCGGTTGCTGGTGCTGGCGCAGCGCTCTCCTGCGGGAACCTTGTCCGGGTTCATGCCGAGGCAGGCCGAGCAGCCCGGTTCGCGCCATTCAAGGCCAGCTGCAATGAACACCTTGTCGAGACCTTCGGCCTCGGCTTGTCGCTTCACCAGGCCAGAACCCGGGACGACGATTGCCCATTTGACGTTCGGTGCCTTGT
>CALMBN010000085.1 GCA_937860195.1 uncultured Novosphingobium sp. | reverse complement strand
GGTAACGGGTCCGCGAGATGGAGACCTCATCCCGCAGACGCCATATATCTTCACCCGGCCAGAAGTCTCGCCGAAGAAACCGATCATCCGTTGGTATCAGCCTCTCCTATTCGGGCGCTACAACGGCACCACCTTTTACCGCGCGATGAAGCTCGATTGGGGCACTCAGCCCAACGGGATCATTCAGGCCGGGGTCCGCGATCCGGCCAAGCTGATGAAGCCGATCGCGCATGAACCAACCGATCTGACCGGGATCAAACACACCGCTGGCACGCTCTCGATGGCGCGGCTCGCCCCTGGCACTGCCCAATCGGACTTTTCGATCCTGCTGAGCGATCTGGTCGGCTTCGATGCTGATCCAGCCGCTACCAACCCCGAAAGCCGCGCCGGTTATGCCGCGTTCGGACGTGTGGTGACGGGCATGGACATCGCCAGGAAGATCTTCGAAGCGCCGCGCTCGGCCACGCTCGGCCAGGGGATAATGCGTGGCCAAATGCTGGCCCCGGCGATCAAGATCCTGAAGGCCCGGCGGGTGCCGATACCAGCACCCGCCGAACAGGCCTCGCCTAGCTTACCACTGCCTTGACGATCGAACCCGGTTCGCGCGGGGGTTCGCCCTTGGGCAGGGTGTCAACGTGTTCCATCCCATCTTCGACTACGCCCCAGACCGTGTATTGCCGGTCAAGGAAGGTCGCATCGTCAAGGCAGATGAAGAACTGGCTATTCGCGCTGTGCGGAGCATTGGTCCGCGCCATCGAGCAAACCCCGCGAACATGTGGTTCGTTGTTGAACTCGGCCTGAAGGTCGGGCTTGCTCGATCCGCCCATTCCGGTCCCGTCGGGGCAGCCGCCCTGCGCCATGAAGCCCGGGATCACCCGGTGGAACTTGACCCCATCATAGAATCCTTCGCCGACCAGCTCGGTTATCCGCGCGACATGACCTGGCGCAAGGTCTGGGCGAAGCTTGATTTTGACGTCGCCGCCCGAGCTGAGCGAGAGGGTGAGGTATTCGGCCATCGGTCTGTCTCCTGCAATTTGCGGGCTGATATAGGGGGCCTGTCTACAAAGTCACGTGCCGAACGTTCGGGCGGGTTGCTTTTGCTTTCGGGCAGCCTAGACCGACCCGCATGAGCGCCGAGGATCGCCCCGAAGACCTGCTGCAAGCCGTTTCTGCGGCCGAAGAAGCACAGGTAGTCGAAAGCCTCGATGAAGAGAACACACTGACTCGCGATTTCGTCCGCCGGGTCCAGTCGGCGCTGGAAGCGGGCGAGACTGACCAGGTCTATGATCTGGTCGAGCCGCTCCACCCCGCTGACATCGCCGATCTGTTCGAACTGCTGGGCAGCGACGAACGACCGGCGCTGGCCAAGGCAATCAGCGACCTGATGGGCAGCGAGGTGTTCGCCGAGCTCAACGATCACGTCCGCGAGCTGCTGGTTGAGGCATTGCCGGCGGGCGAAGTGGCCGACATCGCCGAACAGCTCGACACCGATGACGCAGTCGCGATGCTGGAGGATCTCGACGAGGAGGACCAGCAGGCCGTCCTCGCCGAGATGGAGCCCGAGGACCGCGCAGTCATCGAAGCTGCGCTGTCATTCCCGGAAGAGTCCGCCGGTCGGCTGATGAGCCGCGATTTCGTCGCTGTACCCGAACACATGACGGTCGGCCATCTGATCGACTTTCTGCGCGAAGGGCGCGAGCTGACCAACGAGTTCTGGGAAGTGTTTATCGTTGATACCCGGTTCCACCCGCTTGGCACTTGCCAGCTTTCGTGGATCCTGCGCACGCCCCGGCATATCGCGCTGGCCGACGTGATGAAGCGCGACCAGACCCTGATCCCGGTTGACATGGACCAGGAAGAAGTCGCGCTGCGGTTTCAGAAATATGCCTTGATATCGGCGGCGGTGGTCGATGACGACGGTCGGCTGGTCGGTCAGATCACGGTCGATGATATCGTCCACATCATTCAGGAAGAAGCCGGCGAAGACGTGCTGTTGCTCTCAGGCGCGGGCGATGGCGATATCAACGAGCCGATCCGGGAAACCTATGTCAGCCGGGTCCGTTGGCTGATTGCCAACCTTGTCACCGCGCTGCTGGGGGCGACGATCATTTCCAGCTTTGGCGGCGCAATCGAAAAGCTGGTGGCGCTGGCTGCACTCTCTCCGATGGTCGCCTCGATCGGCGGAAACGCGGGAACCCAGACGATGGCGGTTACCGTCCGCGCGCTCGCCACCAACCAGTTGACCCGCGCCAACACCGGACGGATCCTGCTGCGCGAACTGCGGGTCGCGCTGCTTAACGGGGTGACTGTCGCGGCGCTGATCGGGATTGCGACCGCGCTGGTCTTCACCCTCGGGTGGTCGGTGTTGGGCGGTGAGGCGTGGGCGACCGAAAGGGCGCTGCGACAAGACCCCGCGGGTGTGCTCGCGCGCCTCGCCGCCGATCCGCGGCTCACGATCCGTCCCGCGGAGCGAGCCGCGCTCGCTCACGCGGCCGAAGAGATGGTGAGGCCGACACCAGCCGCGGGCGTTCCCGCGTCCGCTGAGAGGCGACGGGCCGCTGCGGAGATCCCGAGCGAGTCACCGTCTGCCGAACTCACGACGCTCGCCGAGGAACTCGACCGCCTGGCGAATGAAATCTCGACTCGAACCGCGAGCCGAGCGCAATTCGACACGCGGTTTGAATCCATCGACACAAGCCTCGCGAGTTTCGATCGGCAGGTGCAGGCCGATTTTGCGCGCGTGGACGACTTCTTGAAGCGCGCGAAGCTCCCCGCCGAGGTGGCCGCGCGCCAAACCTCAGCGTTGGCTGCTTACGAGCGACGGCTCGCGCAAATCCGCGCCGCGATCGCGCCCGCTCAGCGAACGAAGACGTCGCTC
>CALMBN010000084.1 GCA_937860195.1 uncultured Novosphingobium sp. | reverse complement strand
CCAGAAGGCCATGTTAGCCTGCAGTGTCTCGACTTCGCTCGACACGAACGGGACTGGGACGGATAGACTGCATGGCACCTGGCGGCGGATCAATTGACCTGCCGCTCGCGCCCGGCCCAATAGGGTTCGCGCAGTTCGCGGCGCAGGATCTTGCCGCTGGCGTTGCGGGGCAAGGCGGCGATCACGTCGATGGTTTTGGGCACCTTGAAGCTGGCGAGCCGCTGCCGGGCATAGCTGATCACGCTGTCAGGATCGATTGTCGCACCCGGTTTGGGCACGCAGACCGCTTTTACCGCTTCGCCCCACCTGTCATCCGGCACGCCGATCACCGCGACCTCCAGCACATCGGGATGGCCATAGATGCCGCTTTCAACCTCAGCCGGATAGACGTTCTCCCCGCCAGAGATGATCATGTCCTTGGCCCGGTCGTAGATATAGACATAGCCGTCTTCATCGAGATAGCCGACATCGCCGGTGGCTACCCAGCCGTCCGCACTCATCGTGCTGGCAGTTGCCTCGGGCAGTTTCCAGTAGCCCAGCATGTTGTTGCTGGAGCGGGTGAAGAGCTCACCGATCTCACTCACCGGAAGTGCGGCCCCGGCCTTGTTCCGCACTTCAATCTCCACCCCAGGCAGCGGCTTTCCGGCCGAGCGCATCCGGGTATTGCCTTCGACCGAGTGGTCCTCGGGCGGCAGCATGCAGATCGTGCCAGTCGTCTCGGTCATGCCATAAGCCTGAATGAAGCCAGCCCCGAACATTGCGATGCATTGCCGCAGCAGTTCCAGCGGGATCGGGGCCGCACCATAGAGGATGTATTTGAGACGGCTGAAATCGGTTTTGGCGCAGTCCGGGTGGTTCAGCAGCATCTGCAAAGCTGCGGGAACGATAAAGAACCGCGTCACGCCCTTGTTCTCAACCGCATCGAAGACCTTGGGCGGATCGAATTCGGCCAGAACCACTCCGGGAAGGCCAGCGCTCAGTGCCATGATTCCAAGGCCCGTGCCCCCGATGTGCGCGCAGGGCATCGCCACCAGCACCGCCTCATCCTCACCCCACAAGCTGTAGGGCTGGGGATTGTCGAACGCGGCTTTGCGCAGGCCAAACAGATTGCCGTTGGACAACACTGCACCTTTGGGATTGCCGGTGGTGCCGCTGGTGTAGAGTTGCAGCACTGCGTCGTCACGCTCTGAGGGGGTAAAGTCAGCGCGCGGAGCCTCGGCAATCAGCTTGCGCGCTTGGGTTGCCGTGACGCAGCGCAACAGGCCCGGCCGCTTGCCCAGCGTTTCAGTGCAGGCTTCAAATCCATCGCCCAGAAACAGAACTTTGGCCTCGGCATTGTCGAGGATGAAGGCAGCTTCGGGTTCGGCCAGCCGCCAGCCAACCGGAACCATCACATAACCGGCCCGCGCCGCGCCAAAGAACAGCGCGAAATAGGTTCCTGCATTCTTGCCGAACCAGGCGATCCGCTCGCCCTTCTGAAGGCCCATCGCGCCGAGCGCAGAGGCAACCCGCGCCGTCGCCAGCTCCAGCTCGGCATAGGTCAGGTGCAGATCGTCTGCATCGATCGCAGCACGGTCTGGGGATTTCACGGCCCAATGGCGGATGAATTCGTCAAACGTAAAAAGTTCACGCGTTTCAAGGACGCGGTCGAGCAAAGGCTGCATTTCAGGTTCGATCATCGGGCTCTCCTGCCCAGCACTTTAACCGCGCGATTAAGGAGGGCAAGGGGCTTGGCTACCCCGCCGCCGTTGCCAGTAGCCGGGCGTAGAACGCAATCAGGCTTTCCAGATTTTTGACCGTCATGTGCTCGTTGGTGCCGTGGATCATCCTGGTCTCGGTTGTGGCAAGAGTGATCGCGGCGAACCGGTAGACATCGTCGGACACGCCGGCCATGCTGCGGCTATCGGTGCCGCCGACGACCAGATAGGGCGAGGCGATCACGCCGCCATGTCCGGCCTGTGCCGATGCGACGATCAGTTGCCAGCCGAGCGAGGTCGACGACGAAACCGGGGTCGGTTCACGCGGGGCTTTTTCACCGAATTCGACCGTCACCGGCAGGCCTTTCACCACTTCGCGGGTCTTGGCGAGGATCAGCGCTGAATTGTCCCATGGAGCGATCCGGTAGTTGATCAGCGCGTTTGCGCTTTGAGGGAGGACGTTTTCCTTGGGCGAGCCTTGTAACATAGTCGGGGCGATGGTGGTGTGAAGCATCGCAGCAGAACTGGGGCTGTCAGCCATCTTCGAAGTGATCAGCCCGCCAAGCAGCCAGCGGTTGGCGACCGCCAGTCTGGTCAGGCCGCCAGCCTTGGCCGCAAAAACTTCGACCATTGCCGCCGCCGGACCACGCAATTCCTGCGCGAACTGGTTCTGGTGGATCGCCACGACTGCCTTGGCCAGATTGACTGTGCCGATTTCCTTGGGCGGCATCGAGGAATGTCCGCCAGCTGCGTTGGCGGTGACTTTCAAGGTCATATAGCCCTTTTCGGCCACCCCGATCAGCATCGCCGGGGCATTTATCATTGGGGTGTCGCTGGTGATGACTCCGCCCTCGTCGAGCGCAAACAGCGCCTTGACCTTGCGCGTGGCAAGCCATTTGGACGCTGCCTCTGCGCCAGTCCCGCCGACTTCCTCATCGTGGCCCGAGACCAGATAGATCGTGCGCTTGGGCTTGAAGCCTTGAATGGCGAGCGCTTCCAGCGCTTCGAACAGGGCGACGAGCGAGCCCTTGTCGTCGATTGTGCCCCGGCCCCAGACCGCGCCATCGGCGATCGTCCCGGCAAAGGGATCGTGCTTCCAGTCTTTCTCTGTCCCCGGCGTGACCGGGACCACATCCTGATGCGCCATCATGATGATCGGCTGAGCAGCGGTATCGCTGCCGGGCCACGAATAGACCAGCGTCTGGCCGATCTTGTCCTGGCTCATCGCGGCGTGGGTCTTTGGATAGGTTGCGGCGAGCCAGGCTTGCAGCTTGTCCCACTCGGCCAGTTCATTGTCTGCGGCGTTCTGATTGCTGATGGTCTTGAACCGCACCGCTGCGCCAAGATGCTCGGCCGCCTGGTTCACATCGAACGGGGCCGCTGTAGCGACCTTGATCTTGGACCCATCGGCCACCGCTTCAGGTGCAAACATTGCGGTTCGCGCGCCGACAACAGCGCCCAACGCGAGCAGACCCGCGCCCAGTCCCAGAACCCACTTCTTCATGCCGCTTCTCCCTGACCCCGTTTCGACGCAGGCTATGCGGGGCCGGAGCGCAAGGCAAGTCTTGGGGGCTAGCTCCCCGCCATCAGGCTGGCATTGCCGCCCGCTGCTGTGGTGTCGATGCAGGTCACCCGCTCGGTCGCGAACCGGGCGAGGTAATGCGGGCCGCCCGCTTTGGGGCCGGTGCCGGATAGCCCTTCGCCGCCAAACGGCTGGCTGCCGACTACCGCGCCGATCTGGTTGCGGTTGACATAGAAATTGCCGACCCGCGCCTTGCTTTCGACCAGCCGCCGGGTCGCGTCGATCCGGCTGTGGAGGCCAAGGGTCAGGCCAAAGCCAGTGGCGTTGATGTCGGCGATCACCTGCTCCAACGCCTCGGCCTTGAAACGCGCGACGTGGAGCACCGGGCCAAAGTTTTCGGTTTCAAGCTCGCGGATCGAACCGATCTCGATGATCGCGGGGGCGACGAAGGTGCCATGCGCGCAGGCGGCGGGAAGCTCACGCTGCCACACGGTGTGACCAGACTGCTGCATCGCAGTGATGTGGGCGTCAAGCTTGGCCTTGGCTTCGGCATCGATCACCGGGCCGACATCGGTGGCGAGGTCTTCGGGGTTGCCGATCACCAGTGCAGCAAAAGCGCCGCGGATCATCTCCAGCATGCAGTCGTAGACATCATCTTGCAGGTACAGCACCCGCAGCGCCGAACAGCGCTGTCCCGCGCTCTGAAACGCACTTGCAACGACATCACGCGTAACCTGTTCGGGCAGGGCCGAGCTATCGACGATCATCGCGTTCTGCCCGCCGGTTTCGGCGACCAGTGTTGCGAGCGGCCCATCGCGATTGGCGAGCGACCGGTTGATCGCGCGGGCCGTTTCGGTTGAGCCGGTGAAGGCCACTCCGGCAATCCGAGAGTCTGAGGTTAGCATCGCGCCGACTTGGCCGTCGCCGACGGCAAGCTGCACCACGTCTATCGGAATGCCGCCCTCGTGCATCAGTTGCACTGCCAGCGCCGCAATAAGCGGAGTTTGCTCCGCCGGTTTGGCGATCACACTATTGCCTGCGGCCAAAGGCCCGGCGACCAACCCGGTAAAGATCGCCAGCGGGAAGTTCCACGGGCTGATCGCCACGAACACGCCCCGTCCGTGGAGTGACATCCGGTTACTTTCGCCGGTTGGGCCGGGCAAGGCTTCGCCTTCGGGGGTAAACAGACGGCGCGCTTCGGCGGCGTAATAGCGCAGAAAATCGACCGCCTCGCGCAGTTCGAGCACCGCATCGACCAATGATTTTCCAGCCTCGCGCTGGCACAGTGAGAGGAACTGGACAGCATGGATCTCGTAAAGATCGGCGGTCGCTTCGAGCAACTTGGCCCGCGCTTCACCGCCACGCGAGTCCCATGCCCCTTGAGCATTGGCAGCCACCCCGACCATGGCCGCGACTTGCTCGGCATCAACATCCGTGATTGGGTCGAGCGGCACGGCGGCCAGTGCTGCCAATTCCGCCAGCAACGGCACGCGCACCAGCGGATCGGCCAGGTCCGCTCCGGCGCTGTTGACCCGCTCCGGGAAAATATCGCGCGGCAACGGGATCGCCGGATTACGACGGGGGGACAGCGCCGCCAGCTCCGCGACCGGATCGCCGACCAGTTCGGCAACCGGAACTTCGGCATCGGCCATCCGGTTGACGAACGAGCTGTTCGCGCCGTTTTCAAGCAAGCGCCGAACCAGATAGGCCAGCAGGTCCTTGTGCCCGCCAACCGGAGCATAGATCCGGACCGGGGTGCGCGGCTGACCGGCTTCGGCTTCAAGCTTGGCCAGTTCCTCGAAAACGTCTTCGCCCATGCCGTGGAGCCGCTGAAATTCGAACTCGGTGGTGCCCGCCAGCGCCTTGATCGCACCGATGGTGAAGGCGTTGTGGGTGGCGAAGGCCGGATAGATCGCGTCGGGCGCAGCGAGCAGTTTGGCAGCGCAAGCAAGATACGAAACATCGGTCGAAACCTTGCGGGTGAACACCGGATAATCGCTATGTCCGCCGACCTGGCTGAGCTTGACCTCACTGTCCCAATAGGCCCCTTTGACCAGCCGGACCATGATCCGGCGGTGATATTTTCGGGCCAGCGCCGTGACCCATTCGCACAGCGGCACCGCGCGTTTTGAATAGGCCTGCAAGGCAATGCCAAAACCTTGCCAGCCGCCCTGAAACAGCTCTGCATCGGCCACCAGTTCCTCGATGATGTCCATCGACAGTTCGAGCCGCTCGGACTCTTCGGCATCGATGGTGAAATGCACATCGGCATCGCGGGCCGTGACGGCCAAGTCTTTCAGTAGCGGCACAAGCACTGCCTTGGCCGCTTCGGCGTGGAGGAAATCATAGCGCGGGAACAGCGCCGAAAGCTTGACTGAAATCCCTGGCGAGCGGACCACGCCTTCCCCGGCCTCCTGCGCAATCCGCGCCAGCGCGTTGGCATAGGAACGCCGATAGCGCTCGGCATCGTCGAAAGTCATCGCCGCTTCGCCCAGCATGTCAAAGCTGTGGGTCAGACCCAGCTTTCGCTCTGGTGCGGCGCGAACCAGCGCTTCGTCGATGGTCCGCCCGAACACGAATTGCCCGCCCAGAATCTTCATCGCCTGCAAGGTCGCGGTGCGGATCACGGGTTCGCCCAGCCGCCCGACCGCGCGCTTGAGCGAAGCCCCGAACCCGCCGGCCTGCTTTTGGCTGAGCACCTGTCCGGTCAGCATCAGCGAAAACGTCGCGGCATTGACGAAGGTGCTGTCGCTTTCCCCGACATGTTCCGACCAGTCGATCCCGCCCAGCTTGTCCTGGATCAGCGCATCGGCAGTGGCGGCATCGGGCACCCTGAGCAGCGCCTCGGCCAGGCACATCAGCGCAATCCCTTCATCGGTGCCAAGCCCATAGGTTTGCAGGAACGCATCGAGGCCGCTGGCCTTGCGATTTCGCGCGCCTTCGACAAGCCGCGCCGCGATCCGGCTGGCTTCGGCATGGACTGCGCTGGCCGGGGCGGCTTGCCTCAACCGTTCGGCGACACAGGTTTCTTCATCGAGGCGAAAGGCGGCGCGCAGGGCCGAACGGTCGATCTGAACAGACATGCCGCCAATCCTAGCATTGGTTGCAGCCGAAACCAATCGCGCCGCCAACCTGTAGAAAAACATAGCCATGGCGCACACGCAATGTTGTTTGAACGCTCCTGCTACCGCGCTAGAGGCAGGCTATCATGCGCCGTTTTTCCCTCCTTGCGCTTCCGCTTCTGGTCGCCACCGCGCCGTCGGCGATGGCGGGGCATACCCTATCGCTGCTCGCGATGGCTGATATGCCGCTGGGCGGCAGTGCGGCCGGGGATAGTCGCTATGCCGGGGCGGTGGCGCGGACGGTCAGGGCAGTGATCGAATATACCCGTTGGCCCAGCCCGATCGACCCGGTGGTGCTGTGCATTGCGGGCCCGGCCCAGCACGCCGCGCAGCTTGCCAGTTTGCGCTTGTCTGACGGCCGCCGGGTGGAGCGCCGAAATGTGGCAGCCAGCGGCGCAGGTATTGGCGGGTGTCACGTCCTCTACCTCGGCCAGATGCCGGTCGGCCAACAGCGCGCTCTGACCGGCGCAGTGCGCGGGCGCGGCGTGCTGACCATTGCCGAGGCCGATCCCGGCAATACCAGCGAGGCGATGTTTACGCTGACCTACAAGCCGGATTCGCTCAGCTTCCGGCTCAACATCGATGCGGTTTCCCGCTCGGGCCTGAAAGTCGATCCGCGTGTGCTGCGGGTTGCGCAGGGCGGGCTGTGAGCATGGCCGAGCCTCGCCTGCCGACCTTGCGCGATCTGCTCGCCCGCGCGCACCTGCGCCTGATCCTGTTCGCCGTGCTGCTCGCCACCGCCAGCCTGGTGCTCAGCGGCGGGCTGGTGATCCGCACCTATGCCCAACGCAATCTTGAACTGGTCGCAAGAACCACTGCCTATACGGTTGAGCCTGCCGTTGTCTTCGAAGACCGCGAGGCGATCCGCGAGGGCGTGATCTCGGTTGCGGCGGGTCGCGGGGTTGAACGGGTCGAGGTGCGCGATGCCAAGGGCCGGCTGCTCAGCGAATGGACCAATCCGCATTCCGGCGCGCTTGCCTCGCTCAGCCGCGCCGCCAATCGCTTTTTCTGGCCCGAGCCGGTGATCAGCCAAATCCGGCGCGGCAGTGAGCAACTGGCCGAAGTGCGGATCCACGGCAATTCCGAAGGCTTGCTGCGCTATGGCCTCGCGGGCCTTATCATCGCCTTGTCGTGCCTCGGGCTGACCGTGCTCGCCACCCGGATCCTCGCCCGCCGCCTGCAGAGCGATGTGATTGCCCCGCTTGAACATGTCGCCGAGGTGGCCCACGCCGTCCGTCAGGACCGGGCTTTCGAAAAGCGCGTCCCCAGCTCCGGCATTGCCGAGATTGACCAGCTTGGCCGCGATTTCAACGCGCTGCTGGCCGAACTGCAAGGCTGGCACGCCGGTCTTACCTCCGAAAATGCCGAGCTTGTCCGCCGCGCCAGCCATGATCAGTTGACCGGGCTGGGCAACCGCGCGCTGTTTGACGCGCACCTCGCCGAAGCTCTGGCCATCTCCCACTCCAGCGGAGTGACCTTCGCGCTGCTCTATCTCGACATCGATCGTTTCAAGGTGATCAATGACGAGCACGGGCACGAGGCTGGCGATGCGGCGTTGATCGCGGTGGCCGAACTGCTGCGCGGCGCGATCCGCGGGGTTGACCGGGCCTATCGCCTTGGCGGAGACGAGTTTGCAATCCTGCTTGGCTCCTTCGCGCAGGCCGATCAGGTTGATGGCGTGGTCGAGCGGATCCGCGCCGCGATGGCACAGCCCTATCGCCTGCCCGATGGCTTCGCAGTTACTTCGGTCCTCAGCGTAGGTGTTGCATTCTCTGGCGAAGCGGGCGAAACGGCAGAGGCACTGCTGCGCCGCGCTGATGCGGCGATGTATGCCGACAAGCAGGGCCACAAAGGCCTGACTGACTAGGGAACCCGCTGCCCATGCGCAAGTTGATCGCCATCCTGCTGATAGCCGCGCTGGCCGCCTGCCAGACCGTGCCGGACAAGCGGAGCTTTTCAAAGGTTCAGGTCGTGGCGATGACCGGGCTGGGTTTCAAACCGGCTGGTGAGAATTACGAGCTGGGCCTCGAAGACCGGGTGCTGTTCGAAGTCGACAAGAGCGATCTCAGCCCGGCTGCGGACGGCGTGCTGCTGCGGCTTTCCACGGTGTTGCTCAAGGTCGGGATCACCGGCGCGGGCGTGGTCGGCCACACCGATTCGACCGGCGCACCGGACTATAACCTCGCCCTGTCCCAGCGCCGCGCCGCTTCGGTCAAGGCCGGACTTGTGGCGCACGGCATGGACCCGGCCAGACTGCGCGATCAAGGCGTGGGCGAAACCCAGCCGATCGCCAGCAACGCCACCGAAGAAGGCCGCACCCAGAACCGCCGGGTGGTGATCGTGGTAACGCCCGAGGATGCGAACTGAGGGAGTTGGGCTTGCCAAGCACCCCTCGCACGGGAATAA
>CALMBN010000083.1 GCA_937860195.1 uncultured Novosphingobium sp. | reverse complement strand
TTTCTGCGAGCATTTCTGCCCCGCCATCGGCCAGAATGCTTTCATCGCCAGTTGCTGAAATGTAGGATTTCAGTGCAAAAGCCACATCGGCATTGATGTGATATTGCGCGGATCCAGCTGGGAAATAAGAAGAGCATTCGCGGCCACCAATGGTCCGCCACGGATAGAGTGCTCCGACATTCTGCCCCATCGAACGAGCATTTGCGCGGGCATCGTCAAGACAGGAGATGCGCCATGTCAACATGGCGCGTGCGGTAGCCGGCGCCATTTGGGCCAAGACCGGCAAGGCATAGACATCCGCGTCCCAGAAAACATGACCTTCGTAGCCCTCGCCAGTCTGCCCCTTGGCTGCCAGCGATGTGCGTCCATCGCGGCCAGCGGCCTGGATCAATTGGAAAAGCCCATGGCGAACAGCCTGTTCTGCAGCAGGCAGATTGGGAATTGAAAGCGACGCATTGCCCCAGAACACGCGCCACCAGTCACGCTGCTCTTGAGCGAGGGTTTCGAACCCTTTTTCGCGGGCAGTTCCAACCAATTCCAGAGCACTGTCCAGGGCCTCTTGGTAGGAGGCTGCGGATGTTGCTTCGATAGCGGCAAACAGGTCTATTGTTTCATGTACGCCTTGAGCAAGCCGCACTTCTTTCGGTTCACAATCGGCGATGACGGCTGCTGTAGTCCATCCGCTGGACAGCAAACAATCAACGCGGGTGTTGGGCGAGACGGCAACCTCTGTCCAGCCAGGAATGATACCTCCGTTTCCGACACGCGGATCATAAACCCCATCTGAACTGGATAATTCTGGTCCTTTGGCGCTGCCCTTGGCGGGGTTTGTGATCACCGGAGTGACTCTTACAATCGCGTCTGCTTCAGCGATCAGTCCGATGCGGGTCACAATCAGGTTCGATGTCATCATCACGATCCGTTGGACCGTGATTGCCACTTCAGACGTCCGGCAGGTCAGATGCAACTGGCCGCTGGCCATATCGAGCTCTGCGGATGACCAATCGGCCGCTTTCTGACCGTTGACTTCGATCCGGAACATCGACGGATTGCAGGCGGGAAGTCTTACATCGCCCTCAAGCGCATAACCGTACGCACCCTCGTGATAATGGATCGGCATCCGCGCATGGACGCCGTTCAGATAGACTCCGGCATCTGTCGAGCCACCAGCAGGGCCGCACAAACCGATGAACCCGTTCCCCAGTGTCATCAGGGCAGGTATGCGGCCCAATGCCAAGTCTGCACCGCCAGCAAGCAGTCGCCAGGGGTCACTGCCGAATGGTAGGGAATTGAAGTCAGCATCCGGTAGTTTGCGGGACAGTTTCACCATTGCTCCAATTTGCCAATTTGGTTTGATATGCATTTCATACTAGCTTACTGTAGCTGCGCAAGGCCGGAGTGACCGGCGATGCACATTGGGAGTCGCACACCATGGCCAACGCACAGCTCAAACTGGCGATTTTTCTGACCTACGCGATATTCGCGATCCTTTTGAACAGCGTTGGCACGGTCATTCTACAATCCATTGAGAAATTCGGTGTGACGAAATTGGATGCAAGCACATTGGAGGGATTCAAGGACATCCCCATTGCAGCGGCCAGTTTCATTGTTGGCGCATTTTTATCGCGGCTTGGCTACCGTAACGGGATGATGGTGGGCCTTGTACTTGTTGCGATCGCTTGCATTACCATGGCGACATTCGACAATTTCGGAACAACACAAATCTTGTTTGCCACAATTGGCTTATCTTTCGCACTGGTGAAGGTTTCGGTCTATTCGCTGGTTGGCCTGCTTGCCGATAGTCCGCGCGCCCATGCCAGCTTGCTCAACACCATTGAGGGCATCTTCATGATCGGGGTGCTTGCCGGTTATTGGGTTTTTGCTGCTTTCATTGACCGCGCGGGGTCAGGCTGGCTGGCAGTTTACTGGTGGCTCGCCGCAGTTGCCATACTAGCTGCGATTCTGGTCGCGACAACCCGGTTTGACGAGTCGCGCGCGCGCAGCAGTGATGAGCTTTCCGCGTCGCCAACGATGATTGCCGAGCTCGCTGCGATGGTGCGGTTGGCAAAGCGAACGCTGACAATTGCGTTCGTCGCAACCGCCTTCCTGTATGTCCTGATCGAACAGGGGATCGGCACCTGGCTTCCAACACTCAACAGGGAGGGGTTTGGACTGTCGGCCACCCTCAGCGTGCAGGCGGCTTCGATCTTTGCGGCTGGATTGGCCGCAGGCCGGCTTGGTGCGGGTCTGTTGGTGCAAAAGACCGGCTGGCTACGCCTGTTGATTGGGTGCGTGGCAATGATGGCGCTTCTGTTGCTGGTAGTGCTGCCGCTGGCCAGTCAAGCATCTGGAGCAGCGGTAACCGACTGGGCAGACGCGCCGGTCGCGGTCTTCTTGCTACCCCTTATCGGACTGGTGATGGCGCCCATCTATCCAACTCTCAACTCTGCTGTGCTGAGTTCCATTCCGCATTCGATTCAACCCAAGATGGTCGGATTGGTCGTCATATTCTCGGCCTTGGGAGGGACTTCGGGCTCGCTTATCATTGGCCGATTGTTCAACAGCTTGAGCGGCATTACAGCGCTTTATTTCATGCTGGTGCCGATCGCCTTGTTGGCGGTGGCGATACTTGTCCTGGCCCGAATGCTTCGCCAGCTCCAGCAGGAACCCGGCTTGAGCCTATGATTCGCGAATGATAATCCGGGTTTGCAGCATCGCTGACTTTGGATTGGCTCCGTCGATTCGCTGCATCAGCT
>CALMBN010000082.1 GCA_937860195.1 uncultured Novosphingobium sp. | reverse complement strand
GGCAGTCGCCAGGCTCCAGCGTCATCCCGGTCGAAAGGTGCTCAACCTGTTGCCAGATATTGAAAACAAGGTGTCTTGAGTTCGAATCCTGCCGCTTCTCGTCATTGACATAGCAACGCAGGCCCAGATCATGCGGATCGCCAACCTCATCCGCTGTAACGATCCATGGGCCCATCGGGGCATGGGTATCAAAGCTCTTGCCAAGCGACCATTGCGGGCCGGCATGCTGCCACGTCCGCTCGGTCACATCATTGCCGACGCAATAGCCAAAGATCGCGGCAGGGGCATCGGCGGCGTTGATATGCTTGCCGCCCCTGCCGATGATCGCGACCAGCTCAACCTCGTAATCCGCAGTCGCCGTCCCCCTGGCGATTTCGATATCTGCGTAAGGGGCATTGACGCTGGTCTGCGCCTTGGTGAACCACACCTGCCGCTCTGGCGGGTCCATTTTTGATTCTGCGATATGGTCGGCATAGTTGAGGCCGATGGCAAAGATTTTGCCGGGGCGCTGAACGGGTGCTTCCAGCTTTACCGCAGACAGCGGCACGCCACCGCCCGCTGCCGCTTTCGCTTCCAAAGCGGGCTTTAGCGCGTCCCAATTGTGGATCAGATCGATCATCGTGCCGTCGATGCCGCTGTCGATAATCTGATCATCAACAACGATGCCGGTCCGGGTCTGGCCATGGGCGGTGTAGGTGGCAATTTTCATGATGGATTACCTTTTGGTTGGCGGCTGAACAGCCCTTTGACGCGTATGTTGAGAGCGGTGAAGAAGGCAACAAGGCCGGGCGGCGGCGGAATCTTGCCGGAAAACAGCGGATGCGGGCTGCCCCATTGCACCGCGAGCAGCGCGCTCATCGGCATTTTCTGCGGTGGGTCCGTCGCAGTGAACAGATCACCGTCGGTCCAATGCTCCAGCTCATTGCCGAACGGGTCTTTCCAATAATCGAATATCTGGCTGCCCATAATATGGCGACCGACGCCCCATGCAGCTTCGCGCTTCCTTGCCTTCAAATGCTGGTGACCAAGCATCAGATCGTCGAGATTGGCAACTTCGAACGCTGCGTGAAGCAAGCCCGGCTTGCCCGGCAATTGTGCAAGAAACAGGGTATGGTGATCCGACGGCTTTTCACCCCGGTCACACCGCATAAAGGCACCGAGCGAGACATCTTTTGCTGCCTCTACCTCGTCGGAGGTCAGGAAGCCGAAGCGCTCCTTGTACCATTTCTCCGACACGCGAAAATCGCGAACCTTGAGAACGGCATGGCCGATCCGGTGAACGTGCGCGGGCGCAGATTCGAGCCGCACCGCCGAACGGACACGTGATTTGGAAGACGCTGTGTTGCGGTGCTGATCGCCAAACGCCAGCCTTGCCGCACTCTTGGCCTGAGCTGCAACCACTTCGACAGCATAGCCATCGGGATCATTAAGCCGCACGATCTTGCCGCCGCCGGGCTCGTTCCAGTCCTCCACTACAACGCTTTCGGCCGCTGCGAGCTTTTCCAGATCGGCAACGGTTTCAGCCCGAAGACCCAAGGCTAGAAACCTGGCTTCACCTGGCTGAGTGACATGCACAAACGGCCGTCCATCAGTGCCTTTGCCGTAAAGCCGGCCAGCAGCTTCGAAGACTTCCATTCCGAAATCCTCAAGAAAAGATCGCATCGCAGCATGGTCAGGCGCGGCAAATCGCACATGTGCAATATCTTCGATCTTGATCAGCGCCATAGCCTCTCTCCGCGAATCGCCTGTTGACTATTTGGTCAAATAGATTGCAATTGACCATATAGTCAAGTAGCGGACAGGCATGACAACCCGCCCCGATCTTTCACCCCGGGCCGCACGCACCCGCAGTGCCCTGATCACCGCAGGGTTTGAACTGCTTGCCGAGCGGCCAATCGATGCCATTCCGATTGACGAAGTCGTCTCCAAAGCGGGCGTTGCCAAAGGCAGCTTCTTCAACCATTTTGCTGACAAGCAGGCCTTTGCCGAAGCTATTGCAACCGAAGTCCGGCTGGAGCTGGAGGATCAGGTTGCGCAGGCCAATGCAGGCATCGCAGATCCGATCGCACGGATTGCAGGCGGGATGCGGGTTTGCGCCCATTTCGCGATCAGCAATTCCAAACGAACTGCGGTGTTGCTGCGCAGCCATGCCAGCTCAACCGCGCGTGATCATCCGCTCAACAAGGGACTGGTTGCCGACTTCAAAGCTGCGCATGCAATCGGCCTGCTCAGACTGGAGGCACAAGACAGTGGTGTGCTCTATTGGATTGGCCTGTGCCAAGCGCTGATGGCCAATCTGGTCGAACGGCAGCCGAATCCTGCGGTCGCTGATCGGCGCATTTCCGAAATGATCATCCTGGGTCTTTCGGGTTTGGGTGTCTCTCCGGGCGCTGCATCGACGCTGGCCGAGGTAGTTCCGGACCAATGAGAAATACTATAATAATATCAATATATTAAATTGAAGAAGCTCCCTTGGTCAGCGCGCATTTTCGAGGGTAATCCGCTTCGCCCGCCAGAAACAGGCAGCAGCAAAGATCGGGGCAAGGCTGCACAGGGCGAGCGCTTTGCCAATACCCATCCCGTCAGCCAATTGGCCGGTAATCCACGGACCAGGGGCGAGGCCGAAGATATTGTTTGCGAGCGTGACTGTGGCGAAGGCCGTTGCCAGCAGGGCCGGATGGGTCAGTTGTGCGACGATCGAACCGACCGGGCCGGTCGTCCCGGCGGCGACAAATGCACCTGCCGCAATCAGCATCAGTTGCAGCGGGCCCGGCGGCAACAGGAAACCTGTGACCAGCAACGCCGCGCTCGCCAGCCCAAGCCCGATCGCAAGCCTGAAGCGGTGCCCGCCGTCGCGCAGCGCAAGCCGGTCCGACATCTGCCCGAACACGATCATGCCAAATGCCTGAAGCAGCAGGATCCCGGCTGCTGCTTGCCCCGCCGTGTCGAGCGGAAGGTTGTGGACGCGGCCAAACCAGCTGGGTAGCCAGGCCGTGATCGCGCCGCAGATGAACAGCTGCAGCCCGCTGCCGAGATAGACCAGCCGCAAAGCAGGTGAGGCGATAACACTGCGGATTGGCGCACGCTCTTGCGATAGCGGCGGAGCCAGCCGCTTTTCACGCGCCACCAGGGCAAAGCCCAGAGCCAGAACGACCCCGATGGCAGCCATCATGGCAAACGGAGAACGCCAGCCGTATTGCGCGGCAATTGTTCCGCCCAGTGCAACCCCGATGACCGAGCCAAGCGGCCCGCCCGCCATGAAGCTGGCGGTCAGCACCGCGCGCATTCGTGCCGGGAAAGCGCCGATGATCACGGCCAGCCCGACGCTGCCATAGGCGGCCTCGCCCACACCGATCAGCGCCCGCGCCGCAAGCATCTCGCCATAGCTGCGTGCGATTCCGCACAGCAACGTCGCCAGGCTCCACAGCAATGCCATGACAACAATCGCCCTGACCCGGCCGAACCGGTCGGCAACCAATGAGAGTGGAAATGTCAGCAGTCCGACAATCAGGGGAATGATCGAGCCCAGCCGTCCGAGCTGTTCGTCGGTCAGCGACCAGTCCACCTTTAGCAGCGGGAACACCGCCCCCAGCACTTGCCGTGACATATAGTCAGACAGCATCAGCCCCAGAATAAGCGCAAATATGGCCCAGCCATAGCCAGTGGCTTTGGCTGGGCCACTCTCCTCTCCCAGAGAAGCAGTCGGGGTCACCTCAGGCGGCGACGCGGATGCCGGGCTTTGCCGCCACCCGATTGGGCAGCCAGCCGTTCATTGCCAGCGTTTCATCGACGCTCGAATAGAACTTTCCGATCTGATAAATCGCCTTGGCCTCTGCTCCGCTGGCAATCGGCCGCCACAGTTCTTCGGAAATCCGCACCAGCTTTTCGATCTGCTGCACAGACGTCGCGCGCTCTCCCTTGCGGCCCCAAAGGTTGTCTTCCTGCCCGACCCGGACATGCAGACCCATGGCAATGCCCATGGTGCAGAGCGGATACATCGAGCGCATCAGCCCTTCGACAGTGCAGACAGCATTTTGCGGCAGCCGGTTGACGAATTCCATCAGGTTGCGCGGGTTCGGGCCATCGTGTCCGCCGCCGATCGCGACCCAGTTGCAAACCAGCGGACCCATGTAGTGGCCGTTCCTGACGAGCCGTTCGACCGTTTCAAGATCGCGCGCGCAGCCGATCTGGAAATGGGTCTGGATGCCCGCAGCGGTCAGGCGCTTCATGTGTTCCTTCATGAACTTCGGACCCGCCTCATAGAACATCTCGGTATAGGCTTCGTGGTAGTCGTCCCACATTGTCGTGCCTCTGGCATCGTCCTCGGTGATCAGCTCCATCACGTTCATCTGGTTGGTGTTGACTGCCAGGGTAACCTGATCGGGCACCGGTTTGAGATCGGCAAGCATGTGGCGGGTATCATCCGATAGCCACAAGGCTGCTTCGCCTTCGCCCTTCGGCGCAAAACTGATCGAGCCGCCGACTTGCAGCAGCATGCCTGGAACCGCGCTGCGCAGCCGGTCGAGCATTTCGTTGAAGCGGTCGAGGTCTTTCGACCCGGTGCCGTCGGGCTCGCGCACGTGGAGGTGAAGCACGGTCGCTCCGGCATTGTAGCAATCCACTGCCTTCTGGACTTGTTCGGCATAGCTGACCGGAATGTCGTCGCTGTCCTGCGGCATGAAGCTCGGCGCATAGGGAGCGACCTGGATCACCAGCGGATCCTGATTCTCGGGAAGCAGGCTGTCATCGAAGAATTGCATCGGTTGTCTCCTCGTCAGAATATTCAAATTGTCAGAACGGCTTGTCGCCGATGATCCCGGCGCGCTCCATCTGGCGGACGCAGGGTTCGTAATCCATCACAGCATAGTGCTGGGTGCAGCGGTTATCCCAGATCGCCACAGAGTTCGGCTGCCAACGCCAGCGCACCTGGTATTCGGGAATTGCTGCCCGGCCGATCAGATAGCTGAGCAGGTTGGCCCCGCCGGGAGCGAAATCCTGGCCGTAGCGGACGTTATCGCTGGTGTGGAAATTGGTGAAATGGGTGGCGAAGCCACTGACGAACAGCACTTTCTCGCCCGTTTCGGGATGGGTGCGGACCACCGGATGCTCGGCGTCGGGGTATTGCGCCTTGAGCGCGTGACGCTTGTCTTCAGGCATCTTGGCGCCGAAGGTCGCCTCGATTGAGTGACGTGCCTTGAGCCCGGCAATGGTAGCCTTGATGTGATCGGGCAGGTCGGCATAGGCCTTGGCCATGTTCGCCCACATTGTGTCTCCGCCAATCGGCGGGCAGGCGACACAGCGCAGCACCGCGCCCATCGGCGGCGCATCGCGCCAGGTCGCATCACAGTGCCACGAATTCTCATAGCGATCAGGCGGCGATGTCTCGTCCTTGTAGATGCACACCAGGTCCGGATGATCAGGATGGCTGCTGGCGACAGGGTGATCCTCGAGGTCACCAAAGCGCCGCGCAAATGCAACGTGATCGGCCCTGGCAATGTCCTGATCGCGCAGGAACAGCACCTTGTGCTTCAGCAATTCGCTTTTGATCGCGCCGAACAGGTCTTCGTTTCGGGCAGCTTCTGCCAGGCTGACACCGGTCAGTTCGGCGCCGATGTTGCACGTGAGCGGCTGGACCTTCACAGCACGAACACCGAAGAGCCGATTGTCTTGCCGGCTTCAAGGTCGCGGTGAGCCTGGACGCAGTCGTCCAGTTCGTAGCGTTGGCCAATCTCAACCTTGATTCGTCCGGCGGCAAGGTGATCGAACCAGAACGCAGCCAGTTCGGCGCGTTCGACCGGATCGGCATAGTAGTCTGCAAATGCAGGCCGGGTGAAATAGACTGACCCTTGCATCACCATCTGCATTGCGTCGATCGGCGGGAACGGCCCGGATGCCGTGCCGCAACCGACGAGCACGCCGCGCCGCCGCAGCGATTTCAGCGAGCCTTCGAAGGTGTCCTTGCCCACACTGTCGAACACTGTCTGCACGCCTTCTCCGCCGGTCAGTTCCTTGACCCGCGTCGCAACATCTTCGCGGCGGTAAAATACGATCTCGTCGCAGCCCATCGCCCTGGCCTTCGCGGCCTTTTCCTCGCTCGAAACCGTTCCGATCACGCGCAGGCCGATCAACTTTGCAATCTGGATCGCCAGCAAGCCAACGCCGCCTGCCGCCGCATGGAGCAGGATCGTGTCACCGGCCTGAAGCCGCGGATCCGTTTTAAGCAGCCAGTAGGTGGCAGAAAGCCCGCGCATGGTCGAAGCTGCGGCATCCTCGAACGAGATCGCATCGGGCAGCTTGAACAACGGTGCGGCCGGCATCACCCGTTCGGTGCTGTAAGCTCCCAGCGGACTGCCGTTATAGGCTACCCGGTCACCCACAGCGAAGCCGCTTACCCCTTCGCCCAGCGCCTGAATCGTGCCCGCTGCTTCCACGCCCATGCCGTTGGGCACCGGCACCGGGTAATAGCCCGAGCGGAAATAGGTGTCGGCAAAATTGCAGCCAACTGCTGCGTGACGAATCACAACCTCGCCTGGCCCCGGATCGCCTACCGCAAGGTCTTCGACCCGCAGCACTTCTGGTCCGCCAGCACCATAGAAACGAACTGTCTTGGCCATTGGGGTTCCTCTTCCTGACCGCTGGCTTAACCCCATTGAGCAATAAAATTTGACAGAAGACGACAAAATATGCACAGTTGACGACAAAGGAGACGCCATTGGAACTCGTGCGTGCCGCGACGTTGACGGGCTATTTTCAGGTCGCTGCTGATCTGCGGCTCGATACCTTGCCACTGCTGCGCAGCGCCGGCCTGGCGCGGGCAATCGTGGCTGAGCCGGACCGGATGATCCCGGCCCGTGCGGTCATTCACTTGCTCGAGGAAAGCGCGCAGGCGGCGAATTGCCCAAGTTTCGCGGTGCGGATGGCCGAACGTCGCTCGATTGCCGATCTTGGCATGGTCAGTTTGCTGATCGCGCATCAACCGACCTTGCGTGAAGCGTTCAGTGTGATGCAGCGCTACCGCAATCGCCTCAATTCAACGCTTGTATTGCAAGTCGATGAGCGCGGCGGAGTGGCCGTGGTGCAGGAGCAATGGGCGCTAGATCCACCGCTGATTTCGCGTCAATCCGATGAATTGGCGCTGGGCGTACTGGCAGGCTTGGGCGCATGGCTGCTGGGCGATTTGTGGCAAATTGCCGAGGTGTATTCTGCCCATCCGGCGCCCCCGCCAGTCGACGGCGCAGCATATGCGCGCTTGTTCAGGGCACCGATCAGGTTTGGCAGTGACTTTTCCGGCCTGGTTGTGGACTCCTCGCTGCTTGATGCTCCGAATCCGCGTGCCGACCCTGCGCTTGCAGCGCACGCCAAGCGCATGGCTGACGCAATGATGGCCGAGACGGAGCGCAGCCTTGAACAGGAAGTGGAGGAGGCAATCCTTCTGCAGCTGCCCGAAGGGCGGGCGAGCCTGACCGCAACCGCTCGCGCTCTGGGTCTCCGGTCCCGAACCTTGCAGCGCAGGCTGGAAAGCGTGGGACAAACTTTCGCCGCGATGCTCGAAGCTGTTCGCTGCCGCCAAACCACCCGCCATCTGGCCAACCCGCGCTTGAACCTGACTGATGTTGCCGGGTTGGTCGGCTACGCCTCATTGTCAGCCTTCACCCGCTGGCACACCCAGGCTTTCGGGATGGCGCCGCGGCGTTCGCGGAAACAGCAGTCAGCCGTGGGCAGGCTCAGTTGATCCGTGCGAAAGCCGCCGTTCCCGATGGGGTTTGATTTGGGCGCTGCGCCGGAAACCCGGTGGCAAGCGCCTGACCAAGTGCAGCAGCGGGGTCCGCGGTTCCGCCCAGCATGGCTTCCATACTGCGGACGCAGAGGCAGATCTTTTCGTCAGCCAGATCGTAGTAGACCAGTTTGGCAACTTTGCGCGTTTTGACCATTTCGGCCCGGCGCAGCTCGGCAAGTTGCTGGCTGAGTGCTGGCTGGCCAATGTTTGTTGCAGTGTCGATCTCGCCGACAGTCTTCTCGCCAAGCAGCAAGCATGACAGAATCATCAGCCGTTGGGGCTGGGCATAGACCTTCAGCTGTTCAACAGCTGCGTCCGCCAGCGCGCGATTCTGGTAAAGGGAGGTCACTTGCAATGGGCCTTGTCGCAAAACCAGTCAGCCGTGTCCCCGGTTTGCGCAATATCGACAGCCGGTGGATCCATTGTCGCATCGCCTGGTCGCCAACCTTCGGGTGTCAGCACATTGTCTCTCGCTGCGACCGTCAGGGCCGCAACCATTCTGAGCATTTCGTCAACCGATCGTCCGACATTGTGCGGATAGCTGGTGATGGCGCGGACAATGCCGGCGGGATCGATGAAATAGGTGCAGCGAATAGCCGAGCTGTCCTGCGCGTGCGCGTCGATCATGCCATAGGCCTTGCCGATCGCCATGCTGGGGTCTTCTATGATCGGAAAAGGCACAACAACCCCAAAAGTCTGCTCAATCGCCTTGGCCCAGGCGATGTGCGCGTAAAGGCTGTCAACCGACAGGCCAAGCAAAGCGCAGTCCAGCGCATCGAAACGGTCCGCCGCCTTGGCCAGTGCCACAAATTCGGTCGTGCAGACCGGCGTGAAGTCTGCCGGGTGCGAAAACAGGACCAGCCAGCGACCGCGATAGTCGGCAAGCGCCTTTTCGCCCATTGTTGTGCGCGCAGTGAAGTTGGGTGCCGTGTCACCAAGCCTGAGCGGCCGTGGCAAGCCTGGCGTTGAATCGATAGTTGTCATGCGTCGCTCCGGTTGCACAGCTTCCCTCTTGACGCAAATCGCATACATGATTACATAGTTCATGTAAATATGAAAATGTGAGGTTTTCCGTGACCGACTCAGCCCTTCAAGCCGCAAGCATCCAAATCGCCCACGCCCAATCAGGCGTTCCGCAAATCAAGGCATTCTTCGACGAGGCGACCTTTACCGTCACCTATGTCGTCCACGATCCCGAAAGCCGCCGTGCGGCAATTGTCGACAGCGTGCTGGACTATGATCCGGCTTCGGGTCGCACCTCCTGCTCGTCGGCAGACGCGGTGCTCGCCTATGTTGCGGAGAAGGAACTTTCCGTCGATTGGCATCTGGAAACCCACGCCCACGCGGATCACCTGTCTGCGGCCCCTTACCTCCAGCAAAAGCTGGGCGGAAAAATCGCGATCGGCGAGCACATTGTCAAAGTGCAGCAGGTGTTCGGCAATCTGTTCAACGCCGGAACTGGTTTCGCACGCGATGGTTCGGATTTCGATCACCTGTGGAAGGACGGCGATCACTTTCAGATCGGCAAGCTCGATGTCACCGTGTTGCACGTGCCGGGCCATACGCCTGCCTGCATCGCTTATGTGATCGGCGATGCGGTGTTTGTCGGCGATACGATGTTCATGCCGGACTATGGCACGGCCCGCGCCGATTTCCCCGGCGGCGATGCGCGCAGTCTGTACCAGTCGGCGCAGCGGCTGCTTTCGCTTCCTGCCGAAACGCGCCTGTTCATGTGCCATGACTATCTGCCCGAGGGTCGGACCCAATATGTCTGGGAATCGACGGTCGAGGCCGAGCGGAAGGCCAATGTCCACATCCATGAAGGGGTCAGCGAAGACGCGTTCGTCGCGATGCGCGAAGCGCGCGACAAGACGCTCGCCATGCCGCGCCTGATCCTGCCCTCGGTGCAAGTCAACATGCGCGCGGGCCACATGCCGCCAGCCGAAGACAATGGCGTCACCTATCTCAAGATCCCGGTCAACGCGGTATGATTTTATCCGGATTTCCGCATGCGATGCCACTTCAAGGGCTGTTCGGCGGATTGCTGATCGGGCTGTCGGCGGCGATCATGCTGCTCGGTCTTGGCCGCATTGCCGGGGTCAGCGGCCTGACAGCCCGTGCGACCGGCATTGCCGACAGCGGCGCACCGCGCGGCCTTGCGATTGCCTTTGTGCTCGGCCTGCCCCTGGGCGCGTTGGCCGTGTCGGTTGTGACCGGCGGAGTGGAAACGCAGTTCCCTGCGTCTGCGCTTCAGCTGGCCGTCGCCGGATTGCTGGTTGGATTCGGCACCCGGCTCGGATCAGGTTGCACCAGCGGGCACGGCGTTTGCGGCATGTCGCGGCTTTCGCGGCGGTCGATTGCCGCAACGGCAATCTTCATGGGTTCCGGTTTTGCCACTGTGGCGGCGATGCGTTTGGGAGGGTGGCTGTGAAGCAGGCTGCGGTGGCGCTGATTGCCGGACTGCTGTTCGGGGCAGGCCTTGCCTTCTCGGGCATGGGCGATCCTGCGCGGGTGCAGGCGTTTCTCGATCTGTTCGGCCACTGGGATCCGACGCTTGCGTTTGTGATGGGCGGCGCGATGATCCCGATGGCGCTGGCCTGGCTGGTCCAGAAGCGTCTGGCGCGGCCGTTCGCCTGTGAAAGCTTTGACCTTCCCGGGACATCGCTGCTTGACCGTCAGCTTGTCGCTGGCGCGGTGCTGTTCGGGGCCGGCTGGGGGATTGGTGGGCTCTGCCCGGGGCCGGCGGTTGCCGATCTGGCCATCGCCCCGGCCAGCGCCGGAATTTTTGTTGCGGCGATGCTGGCAGGCATGGGTCTGCACCGGATTACAACACGATAAAAGCTGACACCGGGCATAGGACCGGGCCTGAGGAGAGACGCAATGGACATCACCAAGCTGGGCGAGCGCATCAGCGTTTCGCCGCAAATCAGTCCCGCCGATGTGGCGGAGCTTGCCGCGCAGGGCTTCCGCTCGATTGTCTGCAACCGGCCCGACGGCGAAGAGCAGGGCCAACCCGCTGCTGCGGTTATCGCGGCAGAAGCTGCGCGCCTTGGTCTGGAATTCGCCCATGTCCCGGCGCGATCAGGTGCGGTCACAGACGAGAATGCCGCTGACATGCGCAAGGCGCTGCTGGCCCTGCCTGCTCCGGTACTCGCTTATTGTCGTTCGGGCGCACGATCGGCCAAACTCTATGAAATGACGCAGACCAAGGATGAAGCGGCCAGCGAGCATCACACCCACGATGTCGTGATTGTCGGCGGTGGCAGTGCCGGGATTGCGACGGCGGCCAGTCTGCTCAAGCGAAACCGCAAGCTCGATATTGCAATCATCGAACCGTCAGAGGCCCACTACTACCAGCCGGGCTGGACGATGGTCGGTGCGGGGGTGTTCGATCAGGATTTTACGCGGCGCAGTGAAGCGTCGGTCATGCCTGACAAGGTCACCTGGATTCGCGCCTCGGCTTCGGGCTTCGCACCTGATGAAAACAAGGTCATCCTCTGCGATGGCGGCGAAGTCCACTATCGTGTGCTGGTCGCCTGCCCTGGTATCAAGCTCGATTGGGAAGCCATCCCCGGCTTGCCGGAGACGCTCGGCAAGAACGGGGTCACCTCGAACTACCGGTTCGACCTCGCCCCCTATACCAATCGGCTGGTCAAGGAGTTCAAGGGCGGGCGGGCGCTGTTCACCCAGCCACCGATGCCGATCAAGTGTGCCGGTGCGCCGCAAAAGGCGATGTATCTTTCGTGTTACCGCTGGGAAAAGGCGGGCGTGTTGAAGGACATCGATGTCCAGTTCCACAATTCAGGCGCGGTGTTGTTTGGGGTCGCAGCCTATGTTCCGGCACTGATGGAGTATGTCGAGCGTTATGGCGCGCAGCTCAATTTCGAATCAAAGCTGGTGGCGATCGACGGACCGAACAAGACCGCGACTTTTGAGCAGAAGCGTGGCGATGTGGTGCAGCGCATCGAGGAAAAGTTTGACATGATTCACGTGGTGCCGCCACAGGTTGCGCCCGATTTTGTGCGCTCAAGTCCGCTGGCGGCGGCATCGGGGTTTATCGAGGTCGATGAAGCAACGCTGCGACACCCTCGTTTTGCAAATGTCTTCGCGCTGGGTGATGCTTGCTCCGCCTCCAATGCCAAGACAGCTGCTGCCGCGCGCAAGCAGGCCCCGGTCGTCGCGGTCAATGTCCTCGCCGCGCTTGAAGGCAAAGAACCGGTCGCGGATTACGACGGTTATGGTTCATGCCCATTGACCGTCGAGGCAGGCAAGATCGTGCTGGCCGAGTTCGGCTATGGCGGAAAATTGCTGCCGAGCTTCCCCAATTGGCTGATCGACGGCACTCGCCCATCGCGCCTGTCCTGGCTGCTCAAGGACACGATCCTGCCTCCGGTCTATTGGCACGGAATGCTCAAAGGCCGCGAATGGATGGTCAAGCCGCACATGATCGGGGCCTGAGGCATGGCTCTGGGGCGATATCTGCCGATTCTTGAATGGGGACGCGGTTATAACCGCACGGTGCTGACCAACGACCTGGTTGCCGCCGCGATCGTCACCATCATGTTGATCCCGCAAAGCCTGGCTTATGCCATGCTCGCAGGCCTGCCCCCCGAGATCGGACTCTACGCCTCGATCCTGCCGATCATCGCCTATGCCCTGTTCGGGACCAGCCGCTCGCTGGCGGTTGGGCCGGTTGCGGTCATCTCGCTGATGACATTGACGGCGGCGAGCGCGATCGCGCCGCCGGGCAGCGCTGAATTCATCGCCGCAGCGCTGGTGCTGGCCTTCATATCTGGTGCCTTGCTGATTCTGATGGGGGTGCTGCGATTGGGGTTCCTAGCCAACCTGCTCTCGCACCCTGTGGTATCAGGCTTCATCACCGCCTCGGGCCTGATTATCGCGACGAGCCAGCTCAAATCGATCCTCGGCATCAAGGCGAGCGGCGAAGCGATGCCCGAATTGTTGCACACCTTGTTTGCGAACCTGCGCCACACCAATCTTCCGACGGTGATCATCGGTATCACCGCAACCGCCTTCCTGTTCTGGGTCCGCAAGGGCCTGAAGCCGTTGCTCATCAAGCTGGGCCTCAAGCCACGCGTGGCTGACCTTACCGCCAAAGCCGGGCCGATTGCCGCCGTCGCCATCTCGACGCTTGCCGTGGTTATGTTCGATCTCGAAGCCGCAGGCGTGAAAGTCGTCGGCAAGATCCCGCAGAGTCTGCCGCCCTTTACCGTGCCACTGTTCGATCCTGCGTTGTGGCAGCGGCTTGCTGTTCCGGCCCTGTTGTTGTCGGTGATCGGCTTTGTCGAAAGCGTTTCGGTCGCGCAGACGCTGGCTGCCAAAAAGCGCCAACGGATCGATCCCAATCAGGAACTGATCGGGCTTGGCGCTGCCAATGTCGCGGCGAGCTTTACCGGCGGCTATCCGGTGACCGGCGGTTTTGCCCGCTCGGTGGTCAATTTCGACGCAGGGGCAGAAACGCCTGCAGCTGGGGCGTTCACTGCTGCCGGAATCGCAATTGCCGCGCTGTTCCTGACCCCGTTCCTCGCCTCACTGCCGATAGCGACATTGGCGGCCACGATCATCGTCGCGGTGCTGAGCCTGGTCGATCTTGGCACTTTGAAACATGTCTGGCGCTATTCGAAACCGGATTTTGCAGCGATGGCCGCAACCATTCTGGTGAC
The DNA here is from genome assembly GCA_937860195.1 of uncultured Novosphingobium sp. Classification (GTDB taxonomy): domain Bacteria; phylum Pseudomonadota; class Alphaproteobacteria; order Sphingomonadales; family Sphingomonadaceae; genus Novosphingobium. The sequence continues at coordinate 5,764 of CALMBN010000082.1, read as the reverse complement.
TTTGCTGGCCGGGGTTGAGCCCGGGGTCATTGCCGGCGTCGGGCTCAGTCTCGCGTTGTTCCTGTGGCGCGCCTCGCGGCCCCATGCGGCGATTGTCGGGCGGGTTCCGGAAACCGAACATTTCCGCAATGTAAAGCGCCACAAGGTGTTCACAGACCCTCGCATTCTGACCATCCGGATCGACGAGAGCCTGACCTATCTCAATGCGCGCTGGCTTGAGGAGTTCGTCCTGGAGCAGGTGGCGGAACATCCGCAGCTTCGCCATCTCATTCTGATGTGTTCGGCAGTCAACGGTATCGATGCATCCGCGCTCGAAAGTGTCGAGGCGATTAACCACCGGTTGGCCGACGGTGGCGTCAAATTGCACCTGTCCGAGGTCAAAGGGCCGGTGATGGATGCGCTCGAACGTTCGCACTTGCTGCATGATCTGACCGGCAAGGTCTGGCTTTCGCAAAACGCCGCCTTTGGTGCGCTTATTGCAATTGCGGACGAAGAAGATGCGCCTAAACCCAACGATGATCTGTGGCTCGCAAGAGGATTGATATGATCGAACAGGAATGGGCGATCGTTCTCGCCCGCGCACAGTTCGCTTTCACTGTCAGCTTTCACTTTCTCTTTCCGGCTTTTTCCATCGGGCTGGCGAGCTTCCTCGCTGTGCTCGAAGGGCTGTGGCTCAGAACGGGCAAAGGCGTCTATGCCAACCTCTATCGCTACTGGCTGAAGATCTTTGCCGTGGTTTTCGCGATGGGTGTCGTTTCCGGCATCGTCATGTCCTATCAGTTCGGCACCAACTGGTCGGTGTTTTCGGACAAGGCCGGGCCAGTAATTGGCCCGCTGATGGCCTATGAAGTGTTGACAGCGTTCTTCCTGGAAGCCGGATTTCTGGGCGTGATGCTGTTCGGCATCAACAAGGTTGGTCGCAAGCTGCACTTCACAGCGACTTGCGCTGTGGCGCTGGGCACATTCATCTCGGCGTTCTGGATTCTTTCGGTCAACAGCTGGATGCAGACTCCGACCGGCTTTGAGATTGCGCCCAACGGCCAGTTCGTGCCGGGACCAAGCTGGACTGCAATCATCTTTAACCCCAGTTTCCCCTATCGCCTCGTCCACACCGTGATCGCGGCTTATCTGACGACCGCCTTTGCCGTTGGCGCGGTTGGTGCGTGGCACCTGCTGAATGACAAGACCAACCCCGGCGCGCGCAAGATGTTCTCGATGGCAATGTGGATGGCCGCCATCGTCGCGCCGATCCAGATTTTCGCCGGCGACCTGCACGGCCTCAACACGCTGGAGCATCAACCGGTCAAGATCATGGCGATGGAAGGCCATTATCAGAGCCATCCCGAAGGTGCGCCGCTGATCCTGTTCGGCGTGCCCAACAGTGCGGAAAAGCGCGTCGATTACGCGCTAGAAATCCCAAAGATGTCGTCACTGATCCTCAAGCACGACCCGAATGCCCCGATGAACGGTCTCGACACTGTCCCCGATCGCGATGAGCCGCCCGTCAGCATCGTCTTCTGGTCGTTCCGGATCATGGTTGGCCTTGGCTTCGCCATGCTGGGACTGGGCCTGTGGAGCTTGATCGCGCGCGCGCGCAAGGGGCTGTATGAATGGCGCTGGATGCACCGTACGGCAATTGCCATGGGGCCATCGGGCTTTATCGCAGTGCTGGCCGGCTGGGTGACGACCGAGGTCGGTCGGCAGCCCTTCACCATTTACGGTCTGCTGCGGACCAGCCAAAGCGCATCCCCGCTCGATGCACCCGCCGTCGCCATCTCGCTGCTGGCATTCGTGGTGGTATACTTCGCGGTGTTTGGCGCTGGAATTGGCTATCTGCTCAAGCTTATGAAGAAGCCGCCCGAAGCGCATGAGGCTGCACTCGATGGTGCACCGATCCGTTCGGCGGGGATTACGCCGGCGCTTGCGGTTGTCGATGGAGCCGTCACATGATCGATCTCACCGTCATCTGGGCCGGAATTATCGGTTTCGCGATTGTCGCCTATGTCATCATGGATGGTTTCGATCTGGGCATCGGGATCCTGTTCCCTTTCTTCAAGGTCGGGCCAGACCGCGATACCGCGATGAACAGCATCGCACCGGTCTGGGATGGAAACGAAACCTGGCTGGTGCTGGGTGGTGGCGGGCTGCTGGCGGCCTTTCCGCTCGCCTATGCGATCATCCTGCCCGCGCTTTACGCGCCGTTGACTGCAATGATGCTGGGGCTGGTGCTGCGCGGGGTAGCGTTCGAGTTTCGCTGGCGCGACCCGGCGCATCGCGAACTGTGGGACCGCGCGTTCACGCTCGGATCGTCCGTCGCTACGTTTGCCCAAGGGGTCACGCTTGGTGCGTTGCTGCAAGGCATCACCATCAGCGGCCGCGCCTATGCCGGGGGCTGGTGGGAATGGCTCTCGCCTTTCTCGGTCCTGTGCGGAATCGGGCTGATGGCGGGGTACAGCTTGCTTGGCGCATGCTGGCTCAACTGGAAGACGGTAGGCGGCTTGCAGCGGCAGGCAGTCACCTATGCCGGGCGGCTCGGCATCGCCCTGCTGCTGATGATCGGCATTGTCAGCGCGATGACCCTGACACTGGAACCGCAATATTCCGCCCGCTGGCTAAGCTATCCCGGCGTGCTGGCAACCGCGCAGATCCCGCTGGCTACCGTGATCGTCACGTTCCTGTTCTATCGCAGCCTGTCCCGCCAGAAAGACGTGCAGCCTTTTCTCTATGCGCTGGCCCTGTTCGGCTTGTGCCTGGTCGGTCTGGGGATTTCGATCTGGCCCCATGTCATCCCGGCCCGTGTCACCATCTGGGAGGCTGCCGCTCCTTATCGCAGTCAGGTGTTTATGCTGGTGGGCGCGGGTGTGCTGGTGCCAGTGATCCTTGCCTACACGATATGGGCCTATTGGGTGTTTCGGGGCAAAGTTGGAAGTGAGGGTTACCATTGATGGAACGCGCCCGACAGCTTGGCTGGTTCGTCGGAATCTGGCTGGCCAGCGTACTGGCCCTTGGATTGCTTTCGCTGACGATCCGGGCGGTCCTGGCCCAGTAGGACGATTGCCTCGACCATGGTCGCGCAATGTCAGAACTGCTCAAACTGCTGACCCTAAATCGCGACAAACCGGCCTGCCGTACGGTCCTTGCGCACCCTTAGAGCGTCAAACACCTGGCCGCTCATCGCGATCCACACCCCGGGACCGGCGATCTGCGCAGCGGCGAAGGCCATGCCCAGATTGAAATGCGCATCGGTCTCTGCAAACCGCGCAGGACTGAGCGCGCCAGTCAGGACGATCGTCTTTCCGGGAACTTCGGCGGCAAGCACCTTGGCAGTTTCCGTCATGGTATCGGTCCCGTGGGTGACGACAATTCCGGTTTCGGGAGCCTCACGCGCGGCGCTGGCGATCAGAAGGCGGTCTGCGTCGGTCAGGTCAAGACTGTCCTTGCGCATCAGTTCCAGCACCCGGAACGGCAGCGCGACGCGCGCTTCCTTGAGCAGGGCCGGGATGCCGCTGTCGGTGATCTGATATTCGGACAGCGCATCGAAATAGTTCTTGTCGATTGTCCCGCCGGTGGTGAGCACAAGGATGGATTGGCTGGTCATGGTGCGGGCATAGCCCAGCCGAACCGTTTCATGCTAGCCTTGCCTGAACAGGTTGGGGGGATAGAGCATGGCGAACACGGCAAACAGCGCACGCGCATCGGCCGCGCGGATCGGGTGGATCGTGGCGCTGCTGGCGCTGTCGGTGCTGCTCAACTATGTTGATCGCGGCGCGATCGGGGTGGCGGCGCCGCTGATGAAGGCCGAGCTGGGATTGTCTGCGACCGGTTTTGGCATCGCGGTTTCGGCGTTCTTCTGGGTCTATGCGCCGCTTTGCATTTTCGTCGGCTGGCTATGCGACCGGTTCTGCGTTTACCGCATGTTTGCAGCCGGAATCGCGCTGTGGGCAGTGGCGACCGTGCTGATGGGTTTTGTTCATGGGATCAGCCTGCTGATTGCGCTGCGGCTGTTGCTGGGCCTTGGGGAAAGCATCGCCTTTCCCGGCAGTTCCAAGATCTTTGCCGCCGAGGTTCCAGCCGAAAAGCGCGGCAGCGCCAATGCCCTGATCGGTGCGGCGCTGGCGTTCGGTCCGGCGGTTGGGGCTTTGGCCGGAGGCGCAATTCTGGCGGTTGCAGGCTGGCGGCCGATCTTCTGGATCTTTGGCCTGGTCACTCTGCTCTGGCTTGTCCCGTGGCACTTCGCATCGGCCCCGCTGCGCTCCAAAAGCATGACCACCCCGGTGGTCGAGCCCGTGCCGCTCGGCCGACTGCTGCGGCTGCCGGCGCTGTGGCTGATGGGGGTTGCGCATTTCATGTCGAACTATGGGTTCTACTTCCTGCTGGCCTGGCTGCCGCTCTATCTGACCAAGACGCTGGGCTATTCGATCACTGAGATGACGTTGCTGACAACGCTGAGCTTCACCGCCCAGGGGATTGCGGCGCTTGCTGCCGGACGATTGTCAGACCGGGCGGTGGCGCGCGGGCGCGATGAAGCGGCGCTGCGGCGGCGCACAATGATCGTGGCGCAGGCGGCGGTCGGCGCTGCGATTGCCGGTGTTTGGTTTGCGCACGGGCCGTGGCAGCTTGGCGCGTGTCTGATCCTGGCCGGGATCGGTTCAGGCTTCGTCTCGGTCAACCTCTATGCAGTGGCGCAGATCTTTTCAGGGCCGCGCGCTGCCGGTGGCTGGGTTGGAATACAAAACGCGGTCGGCAATGCGGCGGGAATCATCGGGCCGATCATTACTGGCGTGATCATCGATCGCCTGGGATCCTATGGCTATGCATTTACGATCGCGGCACTGGTGTCTGGATCGGGCGCACTGTGGTGGCGCTGGGCCGTGCCGCCTATCCAGCAGGTTGAGGTCCTGACCTAGGCCGCCAGCGCTTCGGCTTCGATCACTTCGATCGCGGCGCGAAGCTGGGCAGCGGTGCCAACCTCCAGCCGATATTCGAACAGCGTCAGGTGGCGCAGCAAGGTGCGCCGGACCGCGCCGGTCCCGGTTCCGGTCGGCTCGCCCAGTTCGCGATAGTGATCGAGGCCATAGCGCAGGATGATCGTCGAATTGATCGCCAGGTCGCGCAGGCGTTCTTGCGGCCAGTCGAGCAGTCCGGCTGCTGCCAACGCGCCAAGGTGCGATTCGAATTGAAGGTAGGTCCGCTCGATCCAGTTCGGTGCCTGTGCGGCCACCCGCTCACCGTGTTCGCCATAAGAGCGCTGGTCGCGGTAGAGGAAGCGGAAGTCGCGGAATTCGGCAATGATTGCGTCGAGCAGCCGGGCGTAGCCGGCCACCGGATCGCCGCCCGGAACCAGCGTCAACCGCGTCTCGATCGCGTCGGCAAACCGCTCGCCCAGCGCATCAAGCAAGGCGCGGCGGGTTTTGAAATGGTACCAAAGATTGCCTTCAGCTATTCCGCAGGCCGAAGCCAGTGCCGCAACCGAGACCGCGCCATAGCCCTGTTCATTGAACAGGACCCGAGCGGTTTCGACGATCCGGTCTTTGGTCCGCATCAGTAGTGCGACAGCTTGACCATCACCTTCCTGTAGCCATGGACAAAGCAGGTCGCGACCCGTTCGGGCTCTTCCACCACGTCAACCCGCAGGCGGCGTTTGCCCAGTTCCTCCAGCAGTGTGGTCAGTTGCAGTTCGGCCACGCGGGCCCCGACACAACGATGGATGCCATAGCCGAATGACAGATGCCGTCGGGCATTCTCGCGATCGACAATCACCTGA
>CALMBN010000081.1 GCA_937860195.1 uncultured Novosphingobium sp. | reverse complement strand
CGGCGGCGCTACTGCGCCTGATCGAGTCCGACGACAACCACGACGGGGGCGTCGCCGCCGGCCGCCTGGATCGCCGGGATGATCGGCTTCACGACCGCCGCGTCGAGGCCGAGGATGCGGGCGATGTCGCGGGCCTGCCGGTTGGAGCCCTTGACGTAGTAGACGGCGGTCGTCGGCACCTGCTGGTCGACGTTCGTCTTGACGATGCCCTCCGTGTACCCGCGCTCGATGACCTTGGTCGAGGCGCCGCGCGCGAGCCCCTGCACGGCTGTCCCGTTGAGGACCGAGACGCGCGTCGCGGCGCGATCGATCGGCGGGAGCCCGGCGTCCGCCGTGTCACTGGTGGTCGTCTGACCCGGCGCGATGACGCGGTTGGGCTTGGGCGTGGACGAGTCGCTGCCGTTGAAGACCTGCGTGATGAGCAGCACGGCGATCGCCGCGATGGCGACGCCGCCGAGGATCACGACGGCGAGGTTGCGGTGCGTGTGCTCGGGCGGGGCGCTCGCCGCCGCCTCGCGTGCCGTCGTGCGCAGCGGCGCGGCCGCCGCAAGGGCACTGACCGACAAGCCGAGGCCGAGCAGATCGCGCCGATCCAGGCTCATGACGTGGCCTGAGTATAGCGCGCACGCTTTGCCCGGGCAGTGCGCCGCGCATCTTCGATCGCCCGCTCTTCAGTGGCGAACAGCAAGCTATCGATAACTTGAGCTAGGTGCGCACGCATTGCCGCGCGCGCTGCATTGGGATCGCGGGCGCGTAAAGCAGTCAGCACAGCGCGATGTTCATCGACCACCGGCTTGATATTTGCGGTCCGCGCCTTTTCGTGGAGCAGCGCTGCCTCCGGTGAGGTCGAGCGCAGGTCCCAAAGGTGCTCGATCGCATCAAATATGGCGGTGTTGCGGGTGGCTCTGGCAATCGTGAGGTGAAATTCGCGGTCCGAACGTTCGGCACCATCGGCCTGTAGATTCTCGCGGGCGATAGCATCGACCAGCCCTTCAATCTGGGCCAGTTCTTCGTCGGTCGCCTGGGTCGCTGCAAGCGCCGCAGCCTCACCCTCGAACAACAGCCGGGCCTCGGTCAATTCAAACGCGGTAATATTGAACCCGGGCAAATCTCCCTTGCCGGGCAAACGGCGGACGTAAGCGCCGGAGCCGACCTTGACCTCGACCAGGCCCTGCACTTCCAATGCGATGATTGCTTCGCGCACAGTCGGGCGACTGACGGCATAGCTGATCGCCAATTCGCGCTCTGCCGGGAGTCGCGCGCCAACCGGATATCGGCCCGAAGCCAGTTCCTCGAGCAAGTTGCGCGCAAGATCCTGATAAAGCCGGTCTTGGGTCTTCGCGGGAACGTCGCTCATCTCGAATCCTTTTTGGTCTTACCAATTAGCTTGACAGGCCAGACTGATCTGGTCAAGTTCGCAATAACACATGCATTTCACAATGGCATAGGGAATCACATGAAGATCCAGTCCGCCAAGGTCATTGTCACCTGCCCGGGGCGCAATTTCGTTACGCTGAAGATCGAAACCGACCAGGGGGTCTATGGCATCGGGGATGCGACCCTGAACGGGCGCGAGTTGTCGGTCGTTTCATATCTTGAAGATTACGTAATTCCCTGCTTGATCGGGATGGATCCGCGCCGGATCGAGGACATCTGGCAGTACCTCTACAGGGGAGCCTACTGGCGGCGCGGCCCGGTGACCATGCGCGCGATTGCCGCGGTCGACATGGCGCTTTGGGATATCAAGGCCAAGATGGCCGGGATGCCACTTTATGACCTTCTGGGCGGGCGCAGCCGCGACGGGATCATGGTCTATGGCCACGCCAACGGCAGTGATATCGCAGAAACTGTCGAGGCTGTCGGTCATTATATCGACCTGGGCTACAAGGCGATCCGTGCGCAAACGGGCGTGCCGGGAGTAAAGGATGCTTACGGCGTCGGGCGCGGCAAGCTCTATTACGAGCCGGCTGATGCCAGCCTCCCTTCGGTGACCGGCTGGGACACCCGCAAGGCGCTGAACTATGTTCCCAAGCTGTTTGAGGAACTGCGCAAGACCTACGGCTTTGACCAGCACCTGCTGCACGATGGGCACCACCGCTACACGCCGCAGGAAGCGGCGAACCTCGGCAAAATGCTCGAGCCCTACCAGCTGTTCTGGCTGGAGGACTGCACCCCGGCGGAAAACCAGGAGGCGTTCAAGCTGGTCCGCCAGCATACCGTCACCCCGCTTGCGGTGGGCGAGATCTTCAATACGATCTGGGATTGCAAAGACCTGATCCAGAACCAGCTGATCGACTACATCCGCGCCACGGTTGTCGGTGCTGGTGGGATCACCCACCTGCGCCGGATCGCCGATCTGGCCAGCCTTTATCAAGTCCGCACTGGCTGTCACGGGGCGACCGATCTCTCGCCAGTTACCATGGGTTGCGCGCTGCACTTTGACACCTGGGTCCCGAACTTCGGAATCCAGGAATACATGCGGCACAGCGAAGAGACCGACGCGGTCTTCCCGCACGACTATCATTTCGCCAAGGGCGAGCTGTTTTGCGGTGAAACTCCGGGCCACGGGGTCGATATCGATGAGCGACTGGCCGCCAAATATCCGTACAAACCAGCCTATCTCCCGGTCGCCCGGCTGGAAGACGGCACGATGTGGAACTGGTAGGATGAGGTCTGTTCGCAAAATCGCGGTTTCTCTCGGGGTTCTGACAATCGCGATCGCCCCGCCTTTGTCTGGCGTGCTTTCCGGCCCTGTTGGCGCAGCTCCGTCCCAATCCGAGCAAAAGGCCAGTGAACCACGCGCAGTCCTCAACCTCTCCAGCGGCTGGAAATTTCGCAAAGGTGATGCCGAAGCGGCGGAAACTGCGCTTGATGACAGCGACTGGGAAACCGTTTCGGTTCCGCATAGCTGGAACCGGATCGGTATCTACGAAGCTGCCGCCGGGGTCCCTGGCATGGCTGGCCGGACAATCGACAAATACATGGGTCCGGCATGGTATCGACGGACATTCAACGCTGCGGCACCCGCCAAAGGCCGCCGGATCTGGCTGGAATTCGATGCTGCCAGCCGGACCGCACAGGTCTGGCTGAACGGCAAGCTGCTCGGGTCGCACCGCGGCAGCTTCGCGCGCTTTCGGCTCGATGCGACCGATGCCCTGAAAGCAGGCGCAAATCTGCTTGCCGTGCGGGTCGACAACAGCCAGCCTGCGATTGGCAATACCACTGCCGATACGCTGCCTCTGCTCGGCGATTTTGTGGTTCAGGGCGGACTCTACCGCCCGGTTCGGCTGATCGAAACCGCCGAATCCCATTTCGCGATGGACGATTTCGGTGGTCCTGGAGTCTATGGGCGGACCGAGGCGATCACAGACGGAGAGGCAAGGCTTTCGGTCCTCAGCCGGTTGTCCCATCAAGGCGAAAAGCCGATGGACGGAATGCTGACGACCCGCCTGATCGCCGCCGATGGGAGAATCGCGGCGGAAGCCACACAGCCGGTCAAAATTGGAAGAGGCGATCGGCTGGAAACAACCCAAACCCTGACCGTGTCCCAGCCGCACCTGTGGCAAGGGACCTCGGATCCCTACCTCTACACGCTGCAAAGCGAGCTGCGCGATACCCGCGGTGCGGTGCTTGACCGGACGAACCAGAATTTCGGCATCCGCCAGTTCCGGATCGATCCCGCACAGGGGCTGTTCCTCAACGGGCAGCACATTGCGGTCCACGGTGTGGGCCTGCACCAGGACGCGATGGACAGCGGCTGGGCAATGTCGCCGCAGCAAGTGGAGGACCGCGTCGCGACGATCCGCGACATGGGCGCAAACTCGATCCGGCTGACGCACTATCAGCACGGCCAGCCCATCCATGACCTGGCTGATCGTTATGGACTTATCCTGTGGGATGAAATCTCGCTGGTGACGGCGTGGACGCTTGATCCGGCCCAGCCCCCGGCTCCAGCTGAAATCAAGGCCCAGGCCACATTGCAGCTTCAGGAGCTCATCAGGCAGAACTACAACCATCCCTCGGTTGCTGTCTGGGGCATTGCCAACGAGGTTGATTTCGGTGCGGGCCGTCCGGACTTCCTTGGCAAGCCCGTTGCCAAACCTTCGGATCCATCGCCCTTCCTTGCTGAACTTGCCCAGCTTGTTGCGAAGGAAGACCCCTCGCGCCCGGCCACCTTGGCGACCTGTTGTGAGCGTGGCGAAGCGAGCGACATTCCCATCGTGGCCGATGTCGTGCCGGTGTCAGGCGCCAATCGTTACTTCGCATGGTACTATGGCAAGGTAGAAGAACTTGGTCCACATCTGGACGAGCTGTTTGCCCGGCGTCCAGGCCAGCCGCAAAGCCTGACCGAATACGGAGCAGGCGGTGCGTTTTCGATTCATACCGATAATCCATTGGGTGGACCGGTCGACCCCGGCGGACGCGATCAACCCGAGGAATATCAGTCCTGGTTGCACGAACAGTCGTGGCCAATCATCGCTTCGAAGCAGCAGCTCTGGGGATCGTGGCTGTGGAATTCGTTCGATTTCGCCACCTCGTTTCGCCGCGAAGGCGACACCGCCGATATCAACACCAAGGGCCTGGTTTCCTACGATGGGCAAATCCGGAAAGACGCGTTCTACTATTACCGCGCGCAATGGTCTGATCAGCCGACAGTCCACATCACCGGTCGGCGTTATGTCAACCGGGCTTACCCCGCAGTAGACGTGCGGGTATACAGCAACGCGGCCAACACCGAATTACGCCTCAATGGCCGCAGTCTTGGCCTGCGCAATGATTGCCCAAATCGCATTTGCATTTGGCAGAACGTCGCCCTGGACAGTGGTGCAAACCATTTGGCTGCTTCTGCGCAATTTCCCGGTGCCGGTGCGGTAAACGATGACGTGCAATGGAACCTCGATCCCGCCCGGAGCAACACCTTCCGGATTGACAGCGGCGCGCTTGTTGCTTCGGCCGGGTTCGGTTCGGACAATTTCTTCATTGGCGGTGAAGCAGGCTCCACAGACAAACGTGGCGGGCGCGGCAAACCCCCGGTGCTCGCTCCTATCGCGCCAGCCGCACGCCGGACGGAGCTAGCCAGCTTTCGCGAGGGTACCTTCAGCTATCGGCTCCCGCTCAAGCCAGGCCGTTATGTCGTAACGCTGTCCTTTGTGGAACCTTCGGCCAAACCGGGAGAGCGGGTGTTCGATGTCCGGGCCGGCGGGGTGACCAGGCTCAAGGCGGTCGATGTCGCCAGTGAATCTGCAGGGCCGTTCAGTGCTGTGACTCGCAGCTTTGAAGTGACAATCAAGTCCGATGGTCTGACCCTCGATTTTGCACCAGTTCGCGGCAAGGCCCTTGTCTCGACTGTTGAAGTATCTCCGGCAAGGCGCCCGAGGAAATAGACTTTGTAACAACAGCTTCCAGCGGAACTGGCGAGGAGGCGGCACAACCAGGAATTGGAGAGAAGATGATCAGAAAAACCTTGCTCGCGGCGACCGCAGTGATCGCGCTCGGCGGCGCAATCAACTCTCCCTCCCCATCGCTGCAACTCGGCAAACTCAGCCGCATTGCGACTGTAGACGCGCGTTATCAAGGCTATAACGTCGAAATGGTCGAGGTGACTGGGGGCCGGTTCTGGGCACCCTACGGCGGCCCGGCAAACGAACGCTATCGCCAGCGCCCACCGATCGATCTGACCGATCCCAAATTGATCGCGCTGGCCAAAGGACTTGGCCCCAGCCTGCTCAGGGTCAGTGGCACCTGGGCCAACAATACTTACCTCGAGGCCGAAGGCGAACACCTGAGCGCGCCGCCTGCGGGCTTTGTCCAGGTTTTGACGCGCGACCAGTGGAGGCGCGTCGTTGCTTTCTCGAAGGCCGTTGATGCTCCGATCGTTACCAGCTTTGCAGTCAGCAACGGCACCCGCGGATCCGACGGGATCTGGACAACGGGCCAGGCACAGCGCTTGCTCGACCTTACCCGTGACGCTGGCGGAAGCCTCTATGCGGCCGAATTCTTCAACGAAGCCAACATGCCCAGCGCCGCTCCGGAAATGCCCAACAGTTACACGGCCGCAAATTATGGCTCGGAATTCCGGATCTTTCGGGACTGGGCGCGCAAGAACGCGCCTGACATGAAGATCGTTGGCCCCGGCGGAGTGGGTGAAGCCGGGCTGCTACACAACTTGCCGGCCGGTGCGCAATTCGGGTCGCATGTCAGCACTGAAGACATGATGAAGGCCAATCCTGACAGCGTCGATGCTGTGTCCTATCACTTCTACGGCTCAGTCTCGCAGCGCTGCCTGGGCCTGGGGATTGGAACCGCGACCAAGGGCCATGCGCTCGGCGCGGAATGGCTCGACCTGACGGTGCGCGACTTCAAGTATTACGCCGCGCTGCGCGACAAGTATGAGCCGGGCAAGCCGATCTGGAACACCGAAACCGCGCAGGCCGCCTGCGGCGGCAGTCCGTGGGCCTCGACCTTCCTCGATACCTTCCGCTACCTCAACCAGAACGCTGCGCTGGCCCAAAAAGGCCTTCAGGTGGTGATGCACAACACCCTTGCAGCATCGGACTATGCCCTGATCGACCGCGACACTCTTACCCCTCGCCCCAACTACTGGGCGGCGGTGTTGTGGCGCCGCAACATGGGTACGACCGTGCTCGCTTCACCCCGCTCACCCTCTCCCGCGCTACGGCTCTATGCCCATTGTCTGGCCGGCAAGCCTGGCGGCGTTGCAGTGATGGCGCTCAACACCGGCGAGGCTTCGCAGCGGCTGGGCCTTGGCGGCCCCGGGCTGGCCTGGACAATGACCGGGCAGCCGGTTGACACCCGCACCGTGCAGATCAACGGCAGATCGCCCGGCCTTGATGCAACTGGTCAGCTGACTGGACTGGGCGGCATCGCCGTCGCCGGGAAGGTAACCGTGCCCGGCCAGTCAGTGGCGTTCTATGCGGTGCCTAACGCCAACAACCCGGCCTGCCGGTAAGCCACTTGGCGCGGATTGTCCTGATCGGCGAAGGTATGCTGGAACTCTCCCGCCGGGGAGAGGACTGCCAGCTGGGCTATGGCGGCGATACCCTCAATACTGCGATCCACCTGGCACGGCATGGACATGATGTGGCCTACATGACGGCGCTCGGCTGCGATCCGCTCAGCGTCGAACTGAAGACAAAGTGGGCCGCAGAAGGCCTCGACACAGCACTGGTGCTCGAACACCCGACGCGCAGCACTGGGCTTTATGCCATTTCCAACGATGCAACCGGTGAGCGCAGCTTTTCCTATTGGCGCGAGTCGAGTGCTGCACGCGCGCTGTTCGAACTGCGCGGCATCAGCGCCGCGTTGTCAGTAGCCGAGCTCGCCGATCTTCTGGCATTTTCGCTCATAACACTGGCGATATTGCCGCAACCCGCCCGTGAGGCACTGTTCGCGCTGTGCCAAAGGGTCCGCGCCCGAGGCGGTATTGTGGCGTTTGACGGCAACTACCGCCCTCGCCTGTGGAATAGTCCTGAAGAAGCCCGCCAAACTCGTGATGCGGCGATTGCAGTTGCGGACATCGGCCTGCCAACATTTGAGGATGAAACACTGCTTTCAGGCGAAACGGATGCAGAGGCTGTTTCGCGCCACTGGAGCGGACTTGGCTGCACTGAAACAGTTGTCAAACTGGGGGCTGACGGCTGCCAGCTTCCAAGTGGTGCGATCCTGCCGCCGCCGGAGGTTCTCAGTCCGGTCGACACGAGCGGCGCAGGTGACGCTTTCAACGGCGGTTACCTGGCCGCGCGAATGAACGGATCAAGCGCAGCCAAAGCAGCAGCAGATGGACATCGGCTGGCTGGCTGGTGCGTGATGCGCAATGGGGCGATCCCGCCTCGCGATGAAGAGTATCCCTAGAGCGGAGTGCGTCTAATCTGACCCAATATCCGTCTATGCTGAGCTTGTCGAAGCACTGTCCTTTTCT
>CALMBN010000080.1 GCA_937860195.1 uncultured Novosphingobium sp. | reverse complement strand
TCTGGCCGATGGTGACAGTGTCAGTATTCCCGGCTTTACTGGCGGGAAGACCCTGTGGGAGCTGACCCGCCGCAATCTGGATGGCGGACGCTGGATCATCGAGCTGACCGACCGCAGCAGTGAAACGGATGTCAGCCGCGCTCACACTGATTTTGTCGCCAATGCCAGCCATGAACTGCGCACGCCCCTGGCGGCGATTGGCGGCTATGTCGAAACGCTCGCCGACGGCGGGGTGGACGAAGCGACCACCAAACGGTTCCTTGGCGTTGTCCAGCGTGAAACCGGGCGAATGCAAGCTCTGGTTGAAGACTTGATGACACTGAGCCATGTCGAAGCTGAAAAGCACGACCGGCCACGAGATGAGCTTGATCTGAGCAAGCTCGCCGCGCGGGTTGTGGCTGAAGTTGCTTCACTGCAAGGTAAAGAGCGGGTCGCTTTGGCGGCCAGCCAGGAAGGTTCGATCATCCGCGGCGATGCCGGACAGCTTGAGCAATTGCTCCGCAATCTGATCGACAACGCGCTGAAATATGGCGCGCCTGGCCAGTCTGTCGACGTCGCGGTCACCTGCAATTCTGCGAGTGTCACTCTGACTGTCACGGACCACGGTCCGGGTATCGCGCCAGAGCACTTGCCGCATTTGACCCGGCGGTTCTACCGCACCGATCCTGGCCGGAGCCGGGCCTCTGGTGGAACCGGACTGGGCCTTGCGATCGTCAAGCACATCGTCGAGCGTCACGGCGGACAGCTCGACTTTGCGTCTACACTTGGCGAAGGAACGTCGGTGATCGTCACCATTCCCGCAGCTTCGCCCTTAGATTGAGGCGCTGAGGCCCAGGGTCAGCACATGATCGTTGTTGTCGGCAGCGTTTGGCACAAAGAAATGCTGATTGAGATAGCCGAAATCGAGACTGATTTTCTTGCTCAGCGGCACTCCGACCGAAAGCGAGGTCCGGGTCCGGTCGAACCCGTCAGTGGTCTGGAAACTGGTGTTGTTCAGGTTGATGAACGATTCATTGGCAATTGTAACCGTCGCCTTGCCGGTCAGCGGCATGCTTGCCTTGACCTGGGGGCGCAGCCGCCAGCCGGTTCCGGCAAGACCCTCGCGCCAACGGGTTTCCAGCCGCACACGGCCGCTGAACTTGACCTTGCCAATCACAGCGAAGCTATCAATGTTGACCTGCTGGCGCAGCCGGTGTTCGCGGCGCACGAACGTGCCGTGGTTATAGAGCGGATTGAAGACATAGCCGGTCCAGACCGTGACCTTCTTGTTGACCTTTTTGCCGACCAGCAGCGAATTTTCGAGCTCGTAAAAGCCACGCGCGTCGCCGCTGCGGAACACCATTTCGTCCTGAACCTTGAAGCTGTCCGGCAAGGCAACGGTCAACGACAAGGTCTGCCAGTATTGCGTGTCTTCGCTCGCCGCAGCGGGCATGGCAGCAATCAGAGCGGGAGCAGCAAGCAGCAGGCGGGCGGCAGGACGCATTCGGGAATTCCTTCGAGTCGTTTGGTCTGACCGGTCGATATGTCTGTTCTATGACACTTTCATGACGCGAATTGTCGTCACGGTGTCTAAACTGTGACTCAACTCTCTGTCATGAATGTGTCACACTGCGCCGCCAGAGGCCGGGAGAGTTAACGCCAATGGAGCGATTCGTCATGAGCAGGAAATCTATATTCGTCCTCACCTCCGCTATTATGTCGACCGCGTTGCTGGCAGGCTGCGGCGGGGCACAAAATGCCTCGCGTGAGCAAATCCGCGTGGTTGGATCCTCGACCGTGTTCCCGTTCGCCAAGGCAGTCGCTGATTCACTGACCAAATCCGGCACCGGCTTCAAATCGCCGATCGTTGAAACCAACGGAACCGGTGCCGGGATGAAGCTGTTTTGCGCTGGTGTTGGCGCGTCCACCCCTGACATAGCCAATGCATCGCGCCGGATAAAGAAGTCCGAATTTGAAGACTGTGCCAAGAATGGGGTCGACAAGGTGGCCGAAATTCAGGTTGGTCTTGATGGGATCGCCTTTGCCGAAGCCAAGGGCGGTTTTGGCCTGAAGCTGACCCAGGAAGACGTTTACAAGGCACTGGCTGCCAATCCCTATGGCAAACCGAACACCACCAAGACCTGGAAAGATGTCAATCCGGCCTACCCGGCTGAACCGATCCTGGTTTATGGGCCGCCATCCTCATCGGGCACCCGCGATGCTCTCAAGGAGCTGATCCTGGTCAAGGGTTGCGATGCCAATGCTGAAATGAAAGCGCTCAAGGACAGCGACAAGGAAAAGCACGAAGCAATCTGCAGCGAAGTCCGCAGCGATGGAGCCTATGTCGATTCGGGTGAGAACGACAATCTGATCGTCCAGAAGCTGGAAGCCAATCCCAAGGCAATCGGCATTTTCGGCTTCTCATACCTCGAGGAAAACGCCGACAAGCTCGATGGATTGACCATGAACGGTGTCACCCCGACCTATGCCGCAATTTCTGATTTCAGCTATCCGGGCGCACGGCCGCTCTACATTTATGTCAAGCTGGCACACCTTGATGCGATCAAGGGCCTCAAGGAATATGTGGCTGAATGGGCCAAGCACTGGAGCAAAGGCGGACTTTTGTCCAAGCAGGGAATGGTCGTTGCACCTGATGACGTGCTTGCCGGCAGCGCTAAAACTGCCAGCACCTTCGCTCCGCTCGATCCCTCGACCTTGAAGTAAGCACAGTCTAGAACCCGCAAACGATGTCGCCAGCCTTGCCCTTGTTGCTTGCCCTCGCGCTGGGCTTGATCGCATGGCTGGCGGCGCGTTCGCGGGCCTGGACCTTTCGCAAGGAAGCCTTGACGCAAGGTTCTGCGCTCCATTCGCTGCCCAATTACCACGGTTGGTACGTTGCGCTGTGGGCGGCGGTACCGGCGACGGTCTTCGCATTGGCATGGACCTCACTCAGCCCCGGTCTGGTGCTGGGACAGGTCCTGGCCGATCCCGCTGCGGCGGCGCTTCCGGCCTTCGGGATAGGGCGGGACGCGGTTCTGTCTGAAGCACAGGCGATTGCTTCGGGTGGGGCGGCAACCTCCTTTCAGACTGGTTCGGCGGCACTGGTTCAACCGTTCAGAACGGCAATGACCACGTTCGGAACCATCGGTATCGTTGTCACGCTTGTGCTTGGCTTTGCCGGGGGAGCCTTTGCATTCCTGCGGCTGCGACCCGATTTCACAGCCCGGACCCGGGTCGAACGCGCGGTGATGTTCACGCTGCTCGGCGCGTCGATGGTTGCGATCCTGACGACACTCGGGATTCTGGTTTCGCTGGTGTTCGAAACGTTCCGGTTTTTCCAGTTCGTCAGCCCGGTTGATTTTCTGTTTGGAACCCATTGGGGGCCCGATCCGATGGTCGATCCCGCAGCAATCCGGACCGAGGCCTATGGCGCATTTCCGCTGTTCTGGGGCACCATCTTCATCGGCGCGGTGATTGCAATGCTGGTGGCGATCCCACTCGGGCTGATGAGCGCAATTTACCTCACCCAATATGCCTCGGCGACGGTCCGCAAGTGGATGAAGCCGATGCTGGAAATCCTGGCCGGGGTGCCAACCGTTGTCTATGGCTATTTCGCCGCTCTGACCGTGGCACCGCTCATCCGGGACTTTGGTGTCGGCATCGGAATTTCCAGTGCTTCGAGCGAAAGCGCGCTGGCCGCCGGGATCGTGATGGGGATCATGATTATCCCGTTCGTTTCCTCGATGGCCGATGACAGCATTACCGCAGTGCCCCAGGCCATGCGCGACGGCAGTCTGGCAATGGGTGCGACGACATCTGAAACGATCAAGAAGGTTCTGATCCCGGCCGCGTTACCGGGCATCGTGGCAGGCGTCATGCTGGCGGTCAGCCGTGCGATCGGCGAAACGATGATCGTGGTAATGGCCGCCGGTGCGACCGCGCGGCTCACCGCCAACCCGTTCGAGACGATGACCACAGTGACGTTTCAGATCGTCGCCATGCTGACCGGCGAAGGCAGTTTTGATCATCCGGCCACGCTCTCTGCCTTTGCGCTCGGCATGGTGCTGTTTCTGGTCACGCTGACACTCAATTACATCGCGCTGCGCGTCGTGAAGCGCTTCCGGGAGGCTTATGACTAGTCCTGCCGCCAACCACCTCAAGCAGCGCTACGCTGCCGAGCGCCGGTTCAAGCTGATCGGCCTTGCTGCCGTCATGTTTTCGGGCCTGGTCCTGGCATTTTTGCTGGTGACAATGACCAGCAATGCCCTGGGCGGGTTCAAGCGCTGGGAGTTGCAGGTTCCGGTTGATCTCGCTGGCACGCTGACAGTTGATGCGAGCCAGTTGCAGGGACCCGATGCCGTGCAGGTCTTGCAGGGTGCCGGGCTGGCCGATGTGGTGGGCTTCGCAGTTGCCAAACAGGTTGGCGATGTGGCTGCGGCGCAGGTACAGGACCAGGCCTGGCGCGAGGTGGCCGCCACCCTGATTGATGACCCATCGCGCCTGTCGGGCACGTCCGTCGTCGCGCTGCCCGTAACCGACGATCTGGCCGCCGGCGCGCGCGGTGAAGGGGTAGACGATCTGAAAGCCCTCGCCACCAAACTCAAAGCCGAAGGCAAGCTTGTCGACGCATTCGACTGGGGATTTCTGACCCGGTCCGATGCGACCGGCCCGCAAGCGGTGGGCATCTGGGGAGCGCTCAAAGGCTCAATGCTGACCATGCTGGTTACACTGGCATTGGCTTTCCCGATCGGGGTCTTCGCGGCCGTCTACCTGGAAGAATATGCCCCGCGCAATCGCTGGACCGACTGGATCGAAATCTCGATCAACAACCTTGCCGCCGTGCCCTCAATCATTTTCGGGCTGCTGGGCCTGGCAGTATTCCTGACGATTTTTCCCAATCTGCGTTCGGCCCCGCTGATCGGCGGAATGACGCTGGCCTTGATGACCATGCCGGTGATCGTGATCTCCGGGCGCAATGCAATCAAGGCGGTGCCGCCGTCGATCCGCGATGCCGCCTTGGCGGTGGGTGCAAGCCAGGTGCAGACCGTGTTTCACCATGTCCTGCCTTTGGCCATGCCGGGTATTCTGACTGGCACGATCATCGGGATGGCCCGCGCGCTCGGCGAAACTGCGCCGCTGCTGATGATCGGGATGCGCGCCTTCATCGCTTCTGCGCCCGATGGGTTTACCTCGCCCGCCACAGTCCTGCCGGTGCAGATCTTCCTGTGGTCGGACGAGATTGATCGCGGGTTTGTTGAACGTACATCCGCCGCGATCATCGTCCTGCTGGCTTTCCTGCTGGTTATGAACGGCCTCGCCATCTACCTCCGCAACCGTTTCGAGAAACGCTGGTAAAATGACCAACTATCATGAACTTGATGCCGTTCAGGCCAAGATCGCCGCGCGAGATGTCTCGATCTATTATGGCGAGAAGCAAGCAATCGATCAGGTTTCAATCGATATTCCGACCGAATATGTAACGGCCTTCATCGGCCCGTCCGGTTGCGGCAAATCGACCTTCCTGCGCGCCCTCAACCGGATGAACGACACCATCCCGAGCGCCCGGTTCGAAGGTGAGATCACGCTGGACGGTGAGGATATCTACAAGTCCGGAATGGATGTGGTGCAGCTTCGCGCCCGTGTCGGAATGGTTTTCCAAAAGCCCAATCCATTCCCGAAGTCGATCTTCGAAAATGTGGCTTACGGTCCGCGTATCCATGGGATGGCGGCGAGCAAGGCGGAACTCGAAGAACGGGTCGAAAAGGCGCTCAAGCGGGCCGGCCTGTGGGATGAAGTCAAGGATCGGCTGGCGGAAAGCGGCACTGCCTTGTCTGGCGGTCAACAGCAACGCCTGTGCATTGCCCGGGCAATTGCAGTTGAGCCCGAAGTAATCCTGATGGACGAGCCGTGCTCAGCGCTCGATCCGATCGCCACGGCCAGGATCGAAGAACTGATCGGCGAGCTTAAAGGGCGCTATGCGATCGTGATCGTCACGCATTCAATGCAGCAGGCCGCACGGGTCTCGCAACGCACGGCCTTTTTCCATCTCGGCAAAATGGTTGAATATGGCAAGACTACCGAAATTTTCACCAATCCTCGTGAAGAACGGACCAAAGACTATATCACCGGAAGGTACGGGTAAGATGGCACAGGAACATACCGTCAAGGCCTTCGACGAAGACATCACCCGGCTGCGCGGGTTGATCGCAGAGATGGGTGGCCTCGCCGAACTCTCGCTGATCGAGGCAATGGAAGCCTTGACCAAGGGCAACCAGGATTTGGTCAAAAGCGTGATCGACCGTGACCGCAAGATCGATTCGCTTGAAGCCGAAGTCGATAAGCTGGCAGTGCGCGTGATTGCCCTGCGTGCGCCAATGGCGGATGACCTGCGCGAAGTGATAGCCGCGCTCAAGATCGCCGGGGTGGTCGAGCGGATCGGAGACTATTCGAAGAATATCGCCAAAAGCGCTGGCAAGATCGAGGGTCGCAAGACGTTTGAACCGCTGACCCTGATCCCGGCAATGGCCGACATAGCGGTTGCGATGGTCCACGACGTCATGACCGCTTACGCTGCCCGCGATGCCGAACTGGCCGCCGAGGTGGTGGCTCGCGATGACAAGGTCGATGCCTTTTACGAAAGCATTTTCCGCAATCTCGTTACCTACATGATGGAGAATCCGGCAACGATCAGCAGTGCTGCGCAGCTTTTGTTCGTGGCGCGGAATATCGAACGGATTGGCGATCACGCCACCAATGTTGCGGAAATGGTCTATTACGCGGCGACTGGCGATCACCTGACCGACCGCGAAGATCGGACGGGCGCATAGCCATGATCGCACCCCGGCTCCTGCTGGTGGAGGATGACCCAGCCCTCGCCGAACTGCTCGAATTTCGATTCAAAGGAGAAGGTTACGCCGTAACCTCGACTCCCGATGGCGATGAAGCGCTCCTTCTGGCGCAGGAGGAAGTCCCGGATCTGGTCGTGCTTGACTGGATGATCGAGGGCACCAGCGGGATCGAGGTTTGCCGGCGCCTGCGCCGCTCGAAGGAAACCGCCCACGTCCCGATTGTGATGCTGACCGCGCGCGGGGCCGAGGACGACAAGATCCGCGGGCTCGAGACCGGGGCCGACGATTTCGTCACCAAGCCGTTTTCCCCGCGCGAACTGATCGCCCGGGTCAATGCGATCATGCGGCGGATTCGCCCGGCTTTGGCTGGTGAGACGCTGACTGTCGGCGACCTGGCACTCGATGCCACCGCCCACAAGGTCACCCGGCGCGGCCAGGTCGTCAGCCTGGGGCCAACCGAGTTCCGCCTGCTCAAATTCTTTATGGAACACCCCGGCCGGGTGTTTAGCCGCGGGCAGCTGCTCGACGCTGTCTGGGGCAACGAGAGCGAGATTGAGCTGCGCACGGTCGATGTCCACATCCGCCGTCTGCGCAAAGGGATCGAGATCGACGGCGCACCCGATCCGGTTCGGACCGTGCGCTCGGCTGGCTATTCGCTCGAGGCGGTTTAGGACCGTTTCGGTCTGGGCAACAGCCCCTGCAGCCAGCGGATAACATAGACCTGCAATAGCACGCGCTTGTCGTTCCAGCCGTGATCGGTCGCGACATGGATGGCGGTGATCCGGGTCCCACCTTTGGCCCTGACTGCAGCGATCAGCGCATCGGTTTGCGGGGCCAGTCCATCGTCACTGCTCAGCACCAGCAGCGCCTTTCTGGCGAGGCCCGGCGCAGCTTGCAGAAAGTCAAATTTCTGGCGGTTGGCGACCAGTTCGTCAGCCATCATTTCGGGCGAAGTTCCGGCCAGCGCTTCGGAATTTTCCGCCGCCATCTTGACAATGCCGGGCCGGTCGAGCCCCCGCATCACGCCCATGCTGGCCGCTGAAATCAGCCCCGCGCCCAGCAAGCCATCGTCCTCTCCGGCGACCAGGGTGGTAACCCAGCCGCCCATCGAATGGCCGGCAATCGCCATCTGGGCGGTATTGATCCCGAGCTTCGCAGCAACGGCGGGGCTGCGCAGATAGGCCAGCACCGCGCGGGCATCCT
>CALMBN010000079.1 GCA_937860195.1 uncultured Novosphingobium sp. | reverse complement strand
GACCACACCAACGAGCGGTGCCGTTCCGAGCCTAATGATGTTCGCGATCTGCTTTGGAAAATGGCGGCTGACAAAGTGAAGAGGTTTCCAAAATCTGAACTGATCCTATCAACCAGCACGATCGAAGATGCATGGGAAACGATCGTTGAGCAGCGAAGGTACGATTCGCGTTTCTGAATAGTATGGAACATCTAATGTCGGGTTCAGATGAAATTCAGTTCGCGTCGTCAACACCTTTCATCGGACATCGCATCGCAAAGGAACGGTTCGAGCCGATCGAAGCCATTCTCTACGAGTATGTCCTTGCTGGAAATGGTGTACTTCTAAAAGCTCAGCGAGATGAATTCACGACTTCAGTGCCTCTTGTTTTCACAGAGATCAAAGGACTCCCCGCTGACATTGGCGCGCAGTTCCTGGCTGAAGCCTTCGGCATCTTCCTGGGTTCGCTCCTGTCGGGCTGCGGGGGCACCGGTGATCCGCGAGTAGTCACGCCGGTTCTGTTTGAACGAACGGGTGCGATATGACGTAACCGAGGTCAGGGTCAGCGTGTCGCTGGCTTCCAGCTCCATCACCGCATTGAACGCGCCCAGAGTCGTCGAAATATAGCTGGGCTCATCCTCGCAATACTCTTCGGCCCGGGTCGAGATGGTGGTCATCTTGCAGCCGGTCGGATTCAGGAACGCGCCGGTCGAGATGCCGCCAAGCGTGGCACCCGGCGGTCCAAAAGGAGTGCTCGAATTCGGCGCGATGACGATGGCGAAGAAGGTCTGACCATCGGACGTGGATTTGCCGTACTCGCCCGAAAGATTGACGGTGAACGTGTCGCTGGGTTTGAGCAGCACACGAACGCGAACGCCGAAATCTTCGATCTTGTTGTCCTTGCCGGTGGTCACGCTGCGCTGCAGCCCGGTTTCCTTCTTGTACTGGGTAGCAACGCGGATCGCGGCGGATTCGCCGACTGGCAGGTTGAATGCCCCGTTGACGATCAGTTCCCCCACTTCCGAACCTGCCGAACCCTTGTCGGCAAACTGGACACTTCCCGAAACGGCGATCCGGGCTGTCGACGGGGCCTTGGTGGTGATGTTGAGCACACCGGCCGATGCGCCCTGACCAAACAGGGTGCCCTGCGGGCCGCGCAGCACTTCGACCTGGGCCAGATCATACAGCAACGGGAAGGCCATGTTGCCGACCGGGGCCTGATCGACCATCAGTGCCACGGAAGAAGCAACCGAAGGATTGAATACGCCGGTGCCAAGTCCGCGCAACCGGCCACCGCCGTTGTTTTCACCACCGGCTGTCTGGCTGACTTCGAGCGCGGGCGTGATCCGCTGAAGATCGTTGTAATTGTTGATCTGATCGCGTTCGAGCTGGGCTGCCGGAGCAACCGACACCGCCAGCGGCACGTCGACCAGATTTTCTTCGCGCTTGCGCGCGGTGACGACGATATCGCTATCGTCCGAGGCTCCGTCTCCGGCATCCTGGGCGAAAGCAGGTGCTGCATAGACAGCAGCAGCGATGATTGAGCTCGACAGCAGAAAACGGCGCATTGTGGTTCCTCCCCATTTTTAGGCGCACTTGGTCTAATTTGACGGTCCAGCCACTAACCCGCGCACTCCCAATGGTCCCTCTCATTGTGTGGATGGACATCTATCGATGGTTCGGATTTGCCTGCTTGCAGGATCGGGCTAGGGAGACAGCATGAGCGGAGACACAATCAAAAGCATCACCTCGGCGCTGATCGTCGGCGGCGGGATTGGCGGAATGGCGGCGGCGATCAGCCTGGCCCGGCGCGGCGTGGCGGTGACGCTGATCGACCTTGATCCGGACTGGCGGGTCTACGGTGCAGGCATCACCATCACCGGCCCGACCTTGCGGGCCTATCGCCACCTTGGCCTGATCGACCGGATCAAGGCGGAGGGTGCCGTTACCAATGCCAGCCGGGTGCGGCTGTTTGACGGCACCGTACTGCGGGTGCTGGAAGAACCGGAGATTGAGGAAGGCCTGCCCGCAACCGGCGGGATCATGCGCCCGGTGTTGCACCGGATCATGCAGGACGCTGTGCGGGGCGAGAATATCGCGGTTCGCCTTGGCCTGACCGTGACCGCTCTGGACACCATCGGCGATGCAGCCGACGTGGCATTCTCGGATGGCACAACCGGCCGGTTCGATCTGGTGATCGGGGCCGACAGTGTGTTTTCGGCAGTGCGTGATCTGGCCTTTCCGCACATGGGTCCGGCACTGCCGACCGGGCAAGGCTGCTGGCGCATTTCAATCAGAAAACCACCCGAACAGGACATGGGTGAATTCTACTTCGGAGCGGCAGCGCCTTGCGGGATCACGATCTGCGGGGCCGACGCGGTTTATCTGTTCCTGCTGACCGAACATGTCGAGCGTGAGCGTTTCATGAATGATGACGAGCTGTTCACCGAGATGAAAGCCCATCTGGCTCCGTTCGGCGGCAATGCGGGGTGGATTCGCGACAATATGACCCGCGCAGACTGGATCAATTACCGCCCACTCGCCGCAGTGACCCAACCCAAGCCTTGGTATAACGGCCGGGTCGTGCTGCTGGGTGATGCCGTCCATGCCACGACCCCGCACCTCGCCAGTGGCGCGGGTATGGCGGTGGAAAGCGGGATCGTGCTGGCCGAGGAACTGGCCAGGGCAGACACGGTCGAAGCAGGGCTGCTCGGCTATCAGGAACGCCGGTTTGATCGCTGCAAGGACGTGGTCGATTCGAGCGTGGCGATCGGCCAGCTCCAGCTCGCCCATGGCCGCCCCGACCAGATCGCCGGGCTGATCGAAGGCGCGCTTATGCGACTCAATCAACCTTACTGAGCGACGATCACCCGCACACCGGCAGTTTCCAGCACGGCTTGCATCGCCGGATCGATCCCTGCATCGGTGATCACCACATCGACCTCGTCCAATCCGCAGACGATTGTGCCAGAGGACCCGGTGAACTTGCTCGAATCGACCAGCAGGATCACCTGTTCGGCGCGGTCAATCAGGCGGCGTTCGGCGGCGACCAACACAACGTCGGCCTGCATCACGCCCTGCGGGCCGACTGCCGCTGCGCCCATGAACAGCTTGGGAGCGTGGAATCGCGGCATCGATTCCTCACCAGCAGCGGCGAGGATGATGTTCTGCTCGCGGAACACTGCTCCCGAAGGCACCAGGATCCGTGTCCCTGCCTGGGGCAGCAATGCATTGACGATATGGAGCGAGTTGGTCAGGACCTGAAGGCCCAGCCCATCGAGGTGCGGGCACATCTGCAAGGTCGTGGTCCCGCCATCGACCATCACCCCCTCGCCCGGCTCACAATGCGCCGCCGCGGCTTTGCCGATCGCGCGCTTTGCGGCGAGGTTCTGGGTGATCGACTGATCGAACGGGGTGCCAGCGAGCCGCAGCAAGCCATCGCCGCGCGGTTCGCCCAACAGTTTGGCCCCACCGTGGACCCGCTCGATCCGGCCTTCACACTCGAGCCGGGCCAGATCGCGGCGGATCGTCGCGGGCGAAGCATCAAGCAACGCTTCGAGCGCGCGATAAGTGACGAAGCCCTTGGGCTTCAGCGCTTCGAGGATCTGTTCTTCGCGTTGGCTGGCATGCATGGAACGGGTCCTTATGCCGCCTGCCGCTCAGCCTCAAGCTGTTCGAGCGATTTGCCTTCGTTACGCGGTGCCCATAGCCAGCCAATCACGCCCGATATCACCAGAAAGCCGACGAGTATCCAAGCCAGCGTCGTAAATCCAGTGGCTGTCAGCAGCGGCACGAAGAAGCTGAACACGCCGAGCGTTATCCGGACAATCGCAAAGCACAGTCCCTGCGCAGTGGCGCGCAATGCAGTCGGGAACATCTCGCTCGACCACAGCTGGAAAAAGCTCTGCGCACCAAACCCGCCACCGAACTGTAGCAGAAAGACATAGAGCAGCGCCACCGGCACGGTCAGCGGGAACACCGCGAGAAGTGCCATACCCACCACCTGAATCACCGCCGACCAGGCAAACAGCGTGCGCTGGTTGACCTTGTCCGACAGCCGCATGAACACGAAATAGATGCTGGCCATGCCGATCGCAAAGCTCAACGCCTGGATCGAAACTGCGGTTGCCTGCGAAGTGTCTCCGACGGTCTGGAGGATATAGGGGAAGAAGAAACCATTCGTTCCGGCCCACAGGTTCCAGAACCCATACATCCCGACCAGTCCAAGGATCGATTTGAGGTATTTGCCCTGGAACAGGCTCGCGACCGGCGGCCGCTTCACGTCCGATTTCTGCGACTGTTCCCAGCGCACCGACTCCTTCATCCTGGAGCGCAGGAACGTGAGGCCAAGCGCAATCACCAGCAGGTGGGCGAACACGATCCGAGGACCAAGGCTGCCGAGCGACGTGAGCGCGAGGCTCATCAACAGGACCACCACCGGACCAAGATACCACAGCACCTGTGCCACTCCGGAATGCTTGCCGCGCCGATCATCGGGGGCCTGCTCGGCGATGAGCGACCACGAGGCCGGAATGTCGGCGCCAACCGCGAGGCCGACAATCCCGAATCCCAGGAAGATCATCCACGGTGCCATGGCAAACACCAGCAGCGCCATGCCGACCGCATAGATCAGCATGTCCCACTGGTAGATCGTCTTCCGGCCGAGCCGATCGCACAGCCAGCCGCCAATCAGCGCACCTATTCCGGCCCCGATCGCGTTGGGCCCGATCGCACCGATGATTCCGACCCCGTCCTTGCTCAGCGCATAGTCGGTCTCCCAAAGTGCCAGCGCTGCTCCGCCTGCGACGATCGAACCTGCATCGATGTAGTTGGCAAGGCCCGCCAAAATCGTGTCGCGCCAATTTTCCTTGGGCTCGGCTGCTGCGGTCATTGTTTGCTCTCCACCAGTTGGGTCCATTGTTGTCTGTATGCGGTCAGGTCCTGGTCAAGCGGCGCGACCCGGACCAGCTTGCCTTGCGGCCTGAGCGCCGGATTGATCAGCCGCAGCGCGCCAAACGAAACATCGTTGTGAGCATTGGCGGTATAGACTGTCATGGCGGGCCTGAGCGACGCCAATGCCCGAACGAAAACCTCCGCTTCAGCAAACCGGCCTTCGACAAGCAGGCGGTCCTTGCTGCCGATCAGGTTCAGCGCCTTGTCGGTGACCAGCGCAGCGTAAAGGCACATCGCGGCACGCTTTTCGAACCAGCCGGCCGGTTCTGAGATCCATTCGCCCGGCCCCTCCGGATATGGACCGCAGCCAGGAGCGAGCGTCGGCACCAGCATCGCACCGTCGGCCAGCACCTTTGGTACTGCAGCCAGCAGGGACGGCTGATCGGGCTTGATATCAACCCGGCGGGTGTCAATCCCGATCACGCTTTCGATCTCGCGCCCGCCCATGAACCGCGCCGAAGGCACCGGTCGGCCATAGGCATCGACATTGACCAGACAATCGCACGCTTCGGGCAAGGCAGTCAGGTCAATCGGGCTTGCTGGCAACCGCATCGCGACAAACCAGGTGCCAGTGGACAGCACCGTCGCTTCAGAGTCCGAAATTTCGGCAAACCCGCGCGCAGCGAGCAGCGCAGCGTTGGAATCGTGCAGCCCGGCCAGCACTTGAACTCTTTGGGAAAGTCCGGTCCGGGTCGCGACTTCGGGCCGAAGCGTCCCAACCACATCGCCAGCTTTGACCAGCGGCGCAAACAGCGCAGCCCAGCCGCGTGCCTTGGCCATGGGCGAGAAATCAGCCGCAGCGGGTGCCCACAGGTCGGAATGGCAGCCCAGGCTGGTCACCTCGCTGACCGCCCGGCCGGTCAGCAGCCAGGCCCAGTACTGGGCATAGGGCAACAGGGTGACCCCTTCAAAGCCGCCGAGCGCCTCAAGGTAGTGCAACTGCGCGCCGAGATTGAGACCCGCCGGGAGTGCAGGCGAACCGGTGATTGCAAAGGCATCCCTCCCGGCCCGGTATTCGGCCAGCTGCGCAGTTGGCGCTTCCCATTCGTAGTCGGGCGGGATCAATGCCAGCTCAGTGCCGCGCAGGCCCGCCACTGCCGCCCCGTGGGCAACCGGGACGATATGTTCGACCGGATGCCCGGCAAAGCTCGCTAGCGCATCAAGGATCCAGTCCGCCGTTGCTGCCGTGTCAAGCGGGACGTAGGGCGCTGCGGCCTGGCGCTGGTTGGGGCGCGTCACCTTGTCGAGGCAGCGCCCGTCACGCGACCACAGGCTCACCTTGCTGAGCGTCTTGCCCAGATCGATGACGATGATCGCGCCTCGCGGCACCGCAGTCTCTCCCTCTGGTCCCTATTGAAACAATCAATATCAATCGTTATTGCTCAATTCCAGCAAAATCGGTATCAGGCTGCTAACACGAGTCCCAAGACTCGCCGATGCCAAGGGATGCCATGAACGCCCAGACCCCGATCTCCGCCGCGGCGCTGCCGTTTGCCGTGCCAACCCTTCGTTGGAGCGATGCCCATGCGGCAACGTTGAGCCCGGCTCAACTGCTACTCTATCGCTCCAACCTGCTGGGCAGCGATCTGACCGTAACCAACTTTGGCGGAGGCAACACTTCGGCCAAACTGACCGAGATCGATCCGCTCAGTGGCGAACATGTCGACGTGCTATGGGTCAAAGGCTCGGGCGGCGATATTGGCTCGATGAAGCTCGACGGTTTTTCGACGCTGTATCAGGACAAGTTGCTGGGTCTCGAAGCGCATTATGACGGGCCGGACGATGACGACAGGATGGTCGGTTTCCTGCCGCACTGCACGTTTAACCTCAACACTCGTGCCGCCAGCATCGACACACCACTGCACGCCCTGTTGCCGTTCGCCCATGTCGATCACGTTCACCCCGACGCGATCATCGCGCTCGCTGCGAGCTCTGG
>CALMBN010000078.1 GCA_937860195.1 uncultured Novosphingobium sp. | reverse complement strand
CCGTGTCGGCGCCCCAGCGGATCGACCAGACCATCTTGTCGACCTCGGCGGCGACATCGCTGGCGACCGCAGAGTTGCCGATGTTGGCGTTGATCTTGACGAGGAAGTTGCGGCCGATCGCCATCGGTTCGCTCTCGGGGTGGTTGATATTGTTGGGGATGATCGCGCGGCCCCGGGCCACTTCATCACGGACAAATTCCGGTGTGACGTAGTCGGGAATTTCCGCGCCGAAGCTTATCCCATCGCGGACGTACTGCGCCAGCCGTTCACGACCGAGGTTTTCGCGGGTGGCGACATATTCCATTTCCGGCGTGATGATCCCGCGCCGGGCATAATGCATCTGGCTGACGTTTAGTCCGGGCTTGGCGCGGAGCACTTGTTTGCGGACATTGGGAAAGGCCGGCACCCCGCCGCTGCGATCCGGGCCAAGCTGGCCGTTGTCTTCGGGGCGAACTTCGCGCTGGGTGACGAGCTCGACATCGCCGCGTTCGCGAATCCAGCCGCTGCGGATTTCTGGCAGGCCAGCGCTGATGTCGATCTGTGCATCGGAATCAGTGTAAGGTCCACTGGGGTCATAAACGCGCACCGGCGCATCATCGCAGCTCGGGTCGAGATAGATCTCGCGCATGGCGACGCGGCGCTCACCAACGTAAATCTTTTTCGAACCCCGGATCGGGCCCGTGGTGACGCCGATTTCGATCTTGGAATTAATGTCGGCCATGTGCGCTTCCTTGTGAGGCGAATGGCCGGGAGCGCACAGTGCGGCGACAACCCTTCCCTCCGCCCGTGCTAACGGGTTCAGGTTCAACGGGTCGGGCGGCGTAACCCGCCCCTCTCAGTCACACGACTCCCCGGGGATGGGTGGGGTTTAGGAGGTGCGAGCGCCAGTGTCCACATTACGCTTGATTCCCGCTGTGGGAATTGATATTGGGCCACATGCGGATCATCGCGCGCAGCACACTGGTCACTTTCTGGGAGAAGCATCCTGAGACCAAAGCTTCGCTGACCCACTGGCAGAACGTGGCGAAAGCGGCGGACTGGCACAGCGCCAACGATGTTCAGGCGGCCTATTCGAAGGCGAAAGCGTTGAACGGGGAGCGGGTGCGGTTCGAGGTTTCGGGCGGCGACTATCGCCTGATCGTCGCCTTCGATTTCCGGCGCGGGATCGCTTTCGTGAAGTTCATCGGCACCCACGCCGAATACGACCGGATCAACGCGCTAACCGTAACGCTGTTTTAGGAGGCTGCCCATGCACATCAAACCGATCAAGACCGATGCCGATCACGAAGCGGCGCTGCGCGAGATCGAGGCGCTGTGGGGCGCGGACGAAGGCACTGCGGCGGGCGACCGGCTCGATGTGCTGGCAACGCTGGTCGAAGCTTACGAGGAACGGCGCTGGCCGCTCGAAGAGCTGGACCCGGTCGAAGCAATCGAAGCGGCGATGGCCCATGACGGCCACACCCGCGCCGACCTCGCCGCGCTGATCGGCAACAGCCGCGCCACCGAAGTGCTGCGCCGCAAACGCGCGCTGACCCTGCCGATGATCCGCCGGATTTCACAGGCCTGGCATGTGCCGGAGCGGCTGCTTGTGCGGGAGTATGCGGTGGGGTGAGGGGCGTTGCGACGAAGGGAGTTGAACGTGGCAGCAAAACCCCGCTATCGAACTGGGCCAAAGAAGCGGCCTTGCAATTCTTCGCAAGCTCCATCCAACCCCGGGAATAGGGAACCCGCAGTTATGCCCATAAGGCTCAATTCCCGCATAACTTGTCGGCGCTCGGAGAAAGGCAGGTCTATGACATCAAGATAGTTATTGCCACTCTCCTCTTCCTTTAAGCTGATGTAGGCCTCAATATCGTCAATATTTGTTACGCTCGAAAGTGCTTGTTGCGGCAACGCACGCACATTTTCAATCGCCAGAGCTTGCAGAATGGAGAAGTGAGGGGGAACCAGCGTCGCTGATTGCAACTGCGGATAGTCTTTCTCCCATTGTGCGCGATCGAACATGAAAATACGGATATTCTTGCCGTCGCCTTCGCGTTTTGACTCATAGCGGAATGCAAAGAATGCAGCGACGAAGGGCGAGTGCGTCCAGTCCAAGAGTGGTGTAGGATAACCGTGATGTTGCAGTAAGTTCCAAAAGGCCCCATTTTCTTGCGGGTCGTTTAGATGAAATATATGCTTCGTTTGAGCCGTCAAAATCCGGTGTGCCTCCGGGATATCCTCGTTCACGAAGGCGAGCATGTCCTTCCTCCGGGATCTATGAAACGAGGTACGGAGCCGTGTGATTACGCTCTGTCCTCTAAACATAAATTTGTTCGCTTCGACGGAAGTTACAAATTCTTTGAACAGCTTCCAATTGGTGATACTAGGAAGAGGAACTAATTCTGACTTCCTGTCAGCTTTACTTTTGTTCAGCCGAGCCGCACCGAAGGTCTCTATGTCCGTCTTCCAATCAGCAACCAACACACCCTTCTTGATTTGTAACTTGATTTCTACCTTTGAAGGAAAGAGGTGATTGGGAAATCTTTGGTCAAACTCGCCAGTATTGAGCACCCGAGCATGACGAGCATCAAACGGGAGAGTTTGAGCCTCAAACGTAAGAGGTCCTGAATGATTCCGAATTTGGATCGGAACAAGAGTGCCGGGAGTTTCCGGACCCTCAAAAAGATAAGCGTGCCCCTTCAACTCTTCGCCTAAATCATCCAGCTCAACAACCACGAGTCCAGAGCTTAAACCGTTAGGAGAGCCAATCCATTGTCCGCAAAGTGGTGCGTGGTTCACTATTTTTCCCATTTTTCAAAATCCCCTAAGCCGCCTTCCTTGCACAAAATCGACATGCACCACGTCATAGGGAAACACCACCTTGCCGTCCTGCCGGGTGATTACCCCGCCCGAACCTCCGTCAGCAAATCCCGGTGCCGATCCAGCGCCTTGAGCAGTTTGACCAGCGCCAGCAGCGGCTTGGTCTTGCCATTTTCATAGCGCGAGAAGGCGTTGGTGCCGCCGCCGAACAGCTCGGCGGCCTCGCGCTGGTCGAGGCGGAGTTTCTTTCGAACCAATTCAATTGCCGCATGATCGAAGAGGCGGCATGAATTCCAGCCTTGACCCAACTCTATCGCCTCGATTGCCCCGCACACGAGATCGTCCGCCAATTCGGCGCGGCGGCGGGCAACGATCCATGGGTTGGCGGCACCATTTCGCCCGGCCAGTTCGCCCCCATCCTCACCACGGGTCGCGAATTCGTCGCTGGGCCACGGCAGGACCGCCAGCCGCTCAGGATGATCCCGCGACAGTGGGGCGTCCCGCCGCCGCCTGCTGCGGGAGAGACCGGGCGCGGGGTTTTGACCGTCCGCAATCCTGACAGTCCGTTCTGGATCGGCAATCTGCGCAACAGCGAGTTTCGATGCCTGGTCCCGGCCACCGCCGTAATGGAATGGGGCCGCGCCAACCCCGCCACCGGGAAACGCCGCGCGCACTGGTTCGCCTGCGCCGACCAGCCGCTGTTTGCGCTCGCCGGGGTCTGGAAAGACAGCGAGGTGCCGAGCTTTGCACTGCTCACCTGCGAACCCAATGCTGTCTGGCGCGAAGCCGGGCGTGCGGCGATGCCGGTGATCCTGCCGGGCGATCGCGAAGCGTGGCAGACCTGGCTGCGGGACGACTGGAAGCGGGCATTGAGCCTGCTGACCCCCTATTCTTCTTCACTGATCGACGACCGCTCTGGACTTTAACCGCGCGCTTAAACATACTCCTCGCGAACGACGGGAGAGAAGCGGCAATGTCCTTGCCCAAAGTCTGCATCATCGGGGCCGGGTGCTCCGGTTTCACCACCGCCAAGCGGCTGAAGGATCACGGGATTCCGTACGATGTTTTTGAGGCTTCGGACGACATCGGCGGGACCTGGTATTACAACAACCCCAACGGCACCTCGGCCTGTTACCAGAGCCTGCACATCGACACTTCAAAATGGCGGCTGGCGTTTGAGGACTATCCGGTCCCGGCCGATTGGCCCGACTATCCGCACCATTCGCTGCTGCTGCAATACTTCCACGACTATGTCGATCACTTCGGGCTGCGCGCGCATATCCGCTTCAACACCCGGGTCGAGAATGCGGAGCGCAAGGCGGGCGGTGGCTGGCAGATCACGCTTTCAACCGGCGAGGTGAAGCATTACGACGCGTTGTGTGTCGCCAATGGTCACCATTGGGCGGCCCGGATCCCCGAATATCCTGGCAGTTTTGCTGGTACACAAATCCACAGCCACAATTACCGCACCCCGTTTGAACCCGTGAACTGTATCGGCAAACGGGTGCTGGTGGTCGGGATGGGCAATTCGGCAATGGATGTCGCGAGCGAGCTGTCGCAGCGGCCGATGGCGGAAAAACTGTTCGTCTCGACCCGCCGCGGCGTGTGGATCTTTCCGAAATACTATCGCGGCCAGCCGCTCGACAAGAACCCGGCCCCGGCCTGGCTGCCCAAGGGGGTCAAGCAGTGGCTGGGCGCGCGGATGATCAAGGGGCTGGTTGGAAAGATGAGTGACTACGGCCTGCCCGAGCCAGAGATCGGCCCGTTCGAAAGTCATGGCACCGTCTCGGGCGAATTTCTGGTCCGGGCCGGTTCGGGCGATATCACGATGAAGGGCGCGGTAGAGCGACTGGATGGTGACAGCGTGGTCTTCGCCGATGGCAGCCGCGAGCAGATCGACGTGATCGTCTGGGCGACCGGCTATGACATCGCCTTCCCGTTCTTCAGCGAGCCGGGCTTCAAGGCCGATGCCGATAACCGCCCGCCGCCGCTCTACAAGCGGATCATGAAGCCGGGGGTGCCGGACCTGTTCTATATGGGTCTGGCCCAGCCACTGCCGACGCTGGTCAACTTTGCCGAACAGCAATCGAAATTGGTCGCTGCCTATCTTGCGGGGCAATACCTGCCGCCCGCGTCAATCGAGATGGAGCGGGTGATCAAAGCTGACGAAGACTATTACACCGGGCATTATTACGCGGCGCGGCGCCACACGATCCAGCTCGATTTCGACCATTACGTACGCGCCTTGGGCAAGGAATTGGCGGCCGGGGCAAAGCGCGCCGCTGCGGCTGGACATGCATTGCCAGTCCGGTCCCGCGAACTTCAGGAGGCTTGAGCCATGGCGACTATCGCAGACCGTCCGATCAACCGCATCGATCTCAGCCAGAATGCATTCTATGTCGAGAATACCTGGCGCGAGCCTTTCGCAAAACTGCGGGCCGAAATGCCGCTGTCATGGTGCCCGGACAGCCCGTTCGGGGCATACTGGTCAGCAGTGACCCACGAACTGGTTGCGGAAACAGAGCTGCGCCACGACGTGTTCTCCAGCCGCTGGGATCTGGGCAACATCACGATCGCCGAAGCGGTCAATGGTGAAGGCTTCCCCAACTTCATCGCCCAGGATCAGCCGATCCACACTGCTCAGCGCAAGGTCATCGCCCCGGCTTTTTCGCCCAGCCAGATGGTCAAACTGGATGCATTGGTCAAAGCTCGCACCAAAGAACTGATCGATGGTCTGCCGCAGGGCGAAACCTTTGACTGGGTCGAGCGGGTCTCGATCCCGCAAACGCTGGGGATGCTATGTGCGCTATTTGATATGCCCTACGCCGAATGGCGCGATATCAAGCGCTGGTCAGATTGGGCCAGCGGGGTTTCGGCTGATAACCTGACCGAAGCGTATCGCGCCGAATTTCTGGTCCAGATGGGCGAAATGCTCGCGCGGTTTGACACCGAGCTGGAAGACCGCCGGGGCAAGCCCGCATCCGACGACCTGCTCAGCCGGATGGTCCATTCCGAAGCGATGGGCCATATGGAACCGATGGAGCGGATCGCCAACATCGCGCTGCTGATCGTCGGCGGGAATGACACTACCCGCAATTCGATGTCGGCCTTGGTCGAGGCGTTCGATACCTATCCTGATCAACTCGAACGGCTCCGCGCCGACCCGTCGCTGATCCCCAATGCCGCGCAGGAAATCGTCCGCTGGCAATCGCCAGTCACCCACATGCGCCGAACCGCGCTGGAGGATACTGAACTCGGCGGGCAGACCATCCGCAAGGGCGAAAAAGTGGTCATGTGGTACATCAGCGCCAACCGTGATGAGAGCGTGTTTCCCGATGCTGAAAAGTTCGACGTTGCACGCGGCAACGCCCGCCGCCATCTCGGCTTCGGTCATGGCATCCACCGCTGCGTCGGGGCCAAGCTCGCGGAAAACCAGCTGGCGACGCTGATTGGCGAAATAGTCAGCCGCAACATCCGGATCGTCCCTGAACGCGCGCCGACCCGGCTCGCCAGCCCGTTCCTGCATGGGTTCACCGCGATGCCGGTGAAGATCGAGCGACAGTGAGCGACGAATACGAAACCCTGTTGGTCGAGGCGGACGGCCCGATCCTTTGGGTCCGGCTCAACCGGCCAGAAGTGCTCAACGCCTATACCAACACGATGGGGGCCGAACTGGTCCGGGCGATCAAACGTGCCGATGGTGATGACGGCATCAAAGTCGTCATGCTGACCGCAATCGGCCGCGTGTTTTGCGCCGGGGCTGATGTTTCTGCCGGGGCCGGGGCCTTCGATACCGAGTCCGGCGAAGGGGCCAGGAACTTTGGCAGCCGTGATGGATCGCGGGAAGATTCCAACTTCGTCGGGGCGATGATGGACAGCACAAAGCCGCTGCTGGTCGCTTTCAACGGCTCGGCAGCCGGGGTCGGGCTGACCCTGACCCTGCCTTGTGACATTCGCATCGCTGCCGACACCGCCAGGTTCGGCTGCGTTTTCACCCGGCGCGGGCTGGTGCCGGAAGCTGGCTCGGCGTGGTTCCTGCCGCGGCTGGTCGGGCTCGCGACCGCGCTC
>CALMBN010000077.1 GCA_937860195.1 uncultured Novosphingobium sp. | reverse complement strand
CAGCTCCGCCACCCGCTTCGGCTTCCGTGGGGATGCCAAGATTAGCCCGAGCTTGAAGGCTGGTTACAGCATCCTGTTGGACATCGCTTCTGGCGCTCGCTCTGCAACCTCGTCGCAGGCCGCTGAAGAAGTCGCTGGTTCGACTGGCTTCGGTGATGACCCGGTTATGCGCGTTCGTGACTCGAACGTCTGGTTGGAATCGTCGCAGCTCGGCCGCGTCACACTTGGTCGTTTGACGGTTTCCGGTCCGCAGGGCACGATCGATCTCGGTGGCATCGGTAACGTCGCTTCGGGTTCGCAGTCCCTTATTGCAGGTGGTTTGAGTTTCCGCCTCAACACCAACGTCTTGTCGGCGGCGACCATTGGTAGCGTCACAGACGCCACGGCCGACTACGGTCTCCGCACCGACGGCGTTAAGTGGGACTCGCCGACCTTCATGGGCTTCGTAGTCGGCGCATCAGTCGGCGAAGCAACGAAGGTCGAGCGCGTCAGTGCACTCGATGGCACCGTCAACATCGGCCGCACCTATGGCTTGAACATCAAGTATGCCAACGAATTCAACGGCGTTCGCGTCGCTGCTGCCGCTGGCATCGAGCGCGATCCGGCTGTTGGTTCGCGCCCGGACCCGGATCGGAGCCTGCGAAACGTCGCCACCCACCACGACGCGCGGTGCATGATTGGCTTTGGCAAAGGGCTTGATCGTCCAGTCCATTCGCGCGGCGAAATCGTTCTGGAAGGCGCTCCGCCAGCGCCAGATTGTCGCCTGATCCGAAGTGCGACCGTTGACCGTATCGGCGCTGGTCGTGCGCATGAAACTGTCGCCGCCCTGGGTCCAGATCGGGCGGCTCTCTCCGGCCGGTTGGCGCAGCAGATAACGTCCGCCCCATCCACCCCAGCCGGGCTGCTCCGGCGCGTTGAGACCGTTGGGAATAAGCCCGAGGAACGATGGCGTGTCGCCTTCCATGATGAACATGTAGCGCGGATAGTGTTTGCCGAGCGGGCCTTTGGCGCGGATGCTGGTGTCGAGCCACGCGTTGCTGACCGGGGTAAAATCCGCCCCGTCGCCATTGCGGTAATAGCGGTCGCCCGAAATCCCGGTCCAGGTCGCGCCGGCATAGTCGGCCCCGTCCTGGCTCGAAGGGGATACGATGTAAAACAGCGAGGGGAACTCCCGGCGAATCCACAGCCCGGCATCGTCCTGATCGCTGATCGAATAGACCCGAAGGCGCGAAATAACCGCCGCGAGTTGATCGGCAGGCATCGTTCTGCGCGCCAGCATCAGGGCCTCGGCCAAAGTCGCAGTCCCGCCCCAGGCCGCAATCCACAACGGCTCGCCGGTGTCGCGCTGCGCGGCGGCCAGCAACGCGGCGGCACCGCTCGATGGTTTGGCCGGATCAATCGCGGCAAGGCCGTATCCGGCCACCCCGCTGGTCAGCCGCGCCCGCAAGCCTGCGGCATCGGGCCAGCCATCGGCATGGAGGCGCAGATTCGGCAGAACCTCGCCATAGGCATCGATCACCCCGGCGGCGATTTCAGGCGAGGTCCTGGACCGCTGCCAAACCGAGGTGGTCGCGGCAATGCCCTCAATTTCGATCTCGTTCGAATAGAGCAGCAGCCGCACCAGCGACATCTGATCGTCCGGCTCGTTCCCGATGTCGGTCAGCACGAACAGGCGCGGCTTGGCACTGTTGGCAGCAATCGGGGTGACCAGTGCGGCGGCGGCAAGCATGGCCGCAGCAAGCCTCATTCCACCGGGCCGGTCGACTGGCGTTCGATCAGTTCGAACTCGAGAGTCCGGATTGTTGGCGCGTCGCCAGCGGCTTGGCGATCGAGCAACAAGGTTGCTGCCAGATGGGCCATCTCCTCAACTGGCTGGCGCACCGTGGTGAGGTGCGGCCAAACCGATTTGGCAACCCAGTTGTCGTCGAACCCGGCGACCGAAACCTGCCCGGGAACCTTGAGTCCGAGCTGGTTGCAGGCGGCGATGACGCCAGCTGCGGAATCGTCGTTGAGGGCAAAAATTGCGGTCGGACGATCAGCGCGTGACAACAGCGCGAGCCCGGCCTCGATCCCTTTGTCAAACATGAAAGCGCCGTCGCTTTCAGCCACTACCATCGCCGGATCGAACGCGCGCAGGCGGTCCAGAAACCCTGCGCGGCGGATCACGGCGGACTGGTGGCCAGCGCGCCCATTCACCAGGCCAATCCGGCGATGGCCGTGCTTCCAGAACAGTTCTGCGACTTGCCGAGCTGCCTCAACATCATCCATCCGGACTGATGGTGCACGCGTTTGGTCCTGCAACGGTGAAATCAGGGCATAGCGAATGTTGTGCTCATCGAGAAGGTCGAGCACTTCGGGCATTTCGCAATAGGGCGGAACAACGACAAAGCCATCGCACCGGCTGCCGCGCAGGATGCGTTCAAGATGCCCCGCCATGTCGGTCCCGGTGCCATCATGCGGAAATGAATCGATCCGCAGATGATGCTGATGCTCAACGCAGGCCCGGTAGACTCCTGCTACGACCTGGCTGTTGTAGCTTGGCCCCATCTCACCCATCAGCACTCCGATTTCGAAGTTGCGCCCACCGGCGAGTGAGCGCGCGGCAAGATCAGGGACATAGTCAAGCACGGCAATCGCCGCGTCGACCTTGGCGCGCAATTTGGCTGAAACATGCGGTTCGCGATTGATGACCCGCGACACGCTCTTGATCGAAACGCCCGCCATTGCTGCAACATCCTGCATGGTGGCCGGGCCGGTCATTTTTTCCTGGGGGTCATCGAGGCTCATTGGTTCAGCATAGCTATTCGCAAAAGTGATAGATGTAAATTGACAGCGCAGTCTTGACAGCGCTGACAGAGTTTAGCAAGTGGATCGACAACGGTTGGTTGTGATCGCTTGTGATCAGGCCAGTCGCCCATGGGAGGGAAACCAATGAA
The DNA here is from genome assembly GCA_937860195.1 of uncultured Novosphingobium sp. Lineage (GTDB taxonomy): Bacteria > Pseudomonadota > Alphaproteobacteria > Sphingomonadales > Sphingomonadaceae > Novosphingobium. The sequence continues at coordinate 13,802 of CALMBN010000077.1, read as the reverse complement.
AAAGGTGCTGTTGGCCAGCGCGGCCGCGATTGTTTCGTTCACCGCAACCCCGCTTTGGGCGCAAAGTGCTGCCGAAGAGCCGGCGGACGGTGATATCGTCGTCACGGCGACCCGCGGCGAAACGCTGCTGTCCAAGACCCCGATTGCCGTGACCGCGATTACCGGTGACAATCTGCGCGAGCAGGGCATTGTCGGTCCGACCGATCTTGGTGAATCGGTCCCCAACCTGTCGATCGACCGTACCAACGGCTTGCAGATCACGATCCGCGGTGTGACCAGCACCGACGGCACCGAAAAGGGCAATCCCTCGGCGGCTTTCCTGCTCGATGGCGTTTACCTCGCCCGGCCGCAACAGGCCGACATCGGCTTTTTCGACGTTCAGCGGGTCGAAGTTTCTCGCGGACCGCAAGGCACGCTGTTCGGTCGCAATACCACCGCCGGGGTGGTCAATGTGATCACCAACAAGCCAGATCCAAAGGGCTTCAGCGCCGGGATGAATGCCGGCTATGGCAACTACAGCGCGATGAACGTCGATGGCTTTGTCAACGTTCCGCTGGGCGAAACGGCGGCCATCCGCATCGCTGCGACCTATGACAAGCGCGACAGCTACATCTATCCGATGACTGGCGACACCATCTCGCTTGATCCGTTCCGTGAGAACTTCTCGGTTCGGGCCTCGGCAATGTTCGAGCTGGGCGATCGCGGCAGTGTTGTGCTGCGTGGCACCTACGGTCACCTGGGCGGAAGCCGTGCAGTTGCGGTGCCGACCAGCAACTTTTATCGGCAATCCGGATACGGTGCCAATGTGCTTGATGGAAACAGCAATGCGATCTGGGCGCCGATTTCGGATGACAACAATGTCCGCCTGCGCCGCAACTTGCGCGCAATTCCGATAGATCAGGCCTGGGGTGGTGGTTCGGGCACGACCAACGCATTCGAGGTCGACAACAGCACCTGGGGTGTGGATGGCGAAATCAACTACGATTTCGGCCCGGTCACGGCGACTTACCTTGGTTCCTATCGTGAATATACCGCGGCTGAAAATACTCAGCTCGACATCACTGGACTACTGCCAGTGAACCTGCCTGGTTTCCTCTTGCCGTTCCTGGCCAATTTTACGACCGATTGCACCGACCCTGCCGAGCTGTGCTCATATCCGGGCTTCTTCAACGGCCAGTATGAGCAACAGTCGCACGAACTGCGTTTCTCGCTGGGCGGGGATGGTCCGATCAAGATGCAGTTCGGCGGATATTATTTCCGCGAGCATTCGGTGATCGGCTTCTGGATTCCCGATTTCCCGCAATTCATTATCGGTCCAAACGAGTTCTATGGCTTCCCGCAGGAAACGACTTCGAAAACCGTCGGTGCCTTCGCCACGGCCACGATAAAGGTCACCGACACGCTGCGGCTCAGCGCCGGTGCCCGTTATACCCATGACGATCTGTTCCGTTATGGCCACACGGTCGCGACCAACAACATTACCGCGCCGATTGTGCTTGGTGGCAGCACCTATGCCAACGACGCCCAGGTGATCGGCAACAAGGTGACCTGGCGGGTCGGGTTTGACCTCGATGTCGGTCGCAGCCTGTTCTACGGCAGCGTTTCCACAGGCTACAAGCAGGGCGGATTCGGCGATGGTTGTTCGACCGGGCGGACCACCCAGGTCACCTCGCGCGGGGAAAGCTGCGCACTGGCGACCCAGCCGCAGGCCATTTATTATGCGCCTGAAACGCTGACTTCCTACGAGCTTGGTTTCCGCGGTCCGGTGGCCGAGGGCGTTCGGATTGATGCCAACGTGTTTTACTATGACTACAAGAACATGCAGCTAAGTTCGCTGCTCGACATCAATGGCGCGCCCACCCTGGTCACCACCAATGCCGGTAAATCGTCGGTCAAAGGTCTGGAATTGCAGGCGATCCTGAATCCAGCGGCAAATCTGCAGTTCAACGTGGGCATCAACCTGACCGAAGCGAAATACAAGCACTTCTGCCCAGGCGGCACGGGCACCGCCAACCCGCTCGATGCCTGCTCGGTCGGCACGCCCGACTATGCCGGTCGGAACCTTGATCGCTCGCCGGGAGCGACGGCCTTTGGTTCGGTCAACTGGACGGTTCCGGTTGGAAGCGGCGAAGTGGTTATCAATGCCGGCACGCGGTTGATTGGAAGATACTCGATCACCCAGTTCGGTTCAGCGCCGGTCCAGTATTTTACGCCAGCCCACAGCAGCAGCCAGGCCAGCGTTACCTATAATGCACCGGACAATGCCTGGTACCTGCAGGCCTATGTCAAGAACATCGAGAATTTCATCGAAATCCGCAATGCCACAAATGACACGGTAACCCCGGGCGATCCCAGGACCCTTGGGGTGCGGGCCGGCATGAAGTTCTAAGCCAATCGTCACGGCATCGGGTTGCACTTGGATGCCGAAGTGGGGGCGGGCGCTGCATAGGTAGTGCCCGCCTCTGCGCTTTCCCGGTTGGAAGAACTTTGGATTGTGGCACAACCGGATTGCAGCAAAAAGCGCTGCGGACAGTTTTAGGAGCTCAACCATGCGCCGGATCGCGATGTTCATTGCCATGGCCCTGCTGGGCGTGAGCGGGCCTGCCATGGCCCAGATCGTGCAGACCAGATCGGGCCCGGTGCGCGGCGCAGCCGAATATGGCGTACTGGCGTTCAAGGGCATTCCCTATTCCGCTGCCCCGGTCGGGGCCAACCGCTGGCGCGCTCCGCAACCGGTCAAGGCATGGGCCAAGGTTCGCAATGCGACCCGCTATGGCGCGGATTGCGCGCAGGCCCCGTTCCCGCCCGATTCCGCACCGATCCGCACCAAGCCTTCGGAAGACTGCCTCTACCTCAATGTCTGGAAGCCGGCGGGGGCCAGACCGGGTGCCAAGCTGGCGGTGATGGTCTGGATCCACGGCGGCGGGTTCGTCAACGGTGGCTCGTCTCCAGCGGTCTATTCAGGGCACCAGTTTGCCCGAGATGGCGTGGTGCTGGTCAGCATCAACTACCGGCTGGGGCGCTATGGTTTTTTTGCACATCCCGGGCTCAAGGCTGAGGGCGGCGGAGGTAACTTCGGGTTCCTTGATCAGATTGCTGCACTCAAATGGGTGCAGGCCAACATCGGGCAATTCGGCGGCGATCCGGCGCGGGTGACGATATTCGGCGAAAGTGCGGGCGGAATGTCGATGCACATGCTGCTGCAATCGCCACTCGCCAAAGGGTTGTTCGCCGGTGCAATCATCGAAAGCGGCGGCGGGCGTGACCGGACCCTGCCGATGCCGGACATGACCAGGGCCGCGCAGGTCGGTGAAGCATTGGCACCCGGAGCAACAGCCGCAGAGCTGCGGGCTTTGCCCGAAAGCAAAGTCACCGGCGACCTTTCGATGTTCACTATGGGCCAGCCCGGTTATTCGGGACCGATGGTCGATGGCAAGACGATCTTCGGCTCGTCGATCGATCTGATCCTGTCGGGCAAATATGCCAAAGTGCCGGTGATGGTCGGAGCCAATTCCGCCGACGGCTTCCCGTTCGTGACCGACAAGGACAAGGTTTTCGCCGACTTTGGAGCCGACGAGCCAGAGGCGCGCAAACTGTATGATCCCGAAGGCAATCTGCCCGGCCTGCTGGTCGCGACCCTGACCAGCGCCGATCGGATGTTCATCGAACCGGCCCGCGCGGTGGCGCGCGGACTTGCCGCGCAGGGCCAGCCGGTCTGGCTGTTCCGCTTTGCCCACAATGGGGTCAAGATGGGTGCTGCGATGGGCGGAGCGCCGCATGCCAGCGAAATCCCTTATGTGTTCGATCTGCCCGGGCTGCGTCCCGATCCGCTCGATACCGGGTCCGATGTTGCAGTGGCCAAGCGGGCCCATGCCTATTGGGTCAACTTCGCCAAATACGGCAGGCCCGAAGGCCGCGCCAGAAGCCTGCGCTGGCCAGGCGCGACCGCCAGCGACACCAAAGTCTTCGTGATCGGCACAGGCGGTGACGGCTACGTTGAAGATCCACGCCGTGCAACGCTCGACTTTACCGAGCGGCGGGGCAAAGCGAAGTGAACGGTCAACGTCAAATGTGTGCCGATCCGATCCAGTCGATCTGGTGCCATCTGGCAAACAGGAATGAACATTCGGTTATGTGCGAAGGTCTGACGAACTGTTAGACCATAGTGGGAATCGAGCGGACAGGATTGGCCGCCGGGGGAGAGTGGGATGAACACAACTGCAGCAAAGCCGGCCAATCACCGGGCGATCTTCTGGATCAGCGTGCTCGCGCTGTTTACAGCGGCACTGGCCAACGCGATCCGGGGCGGTGCTTCTGACGCGATGAAGGCTGAACTGTTCGATCCAACCGCTGCGGAGCGTTCTGGCGAGTTGATCGGCTCTGTCCTCAGCAACGCGTTTCTGGGTTTCGCAATCAGCTTGCTGATCATCAGTCCTTTGCTCGACCGGATCGGAGCAAAGCGGGTCATCCTGTTTGCCGCCGCCAGCTTTATCGTCGGCCCGATCCTGATTCTGCTCGCACCATCGGCAGGCAGTTTTGACACGGTCTATTGGGTGCTGAACGCGGGCATGATCTTCACCGGTTTCGGCTGGGGCGCGACCGAAGGGTCGATCAACGCATTGACCACAACAATCTACCCGGAAGACAAGACCGGCCGGCTGAATGTGCTCCATGCCTGGTGGCCGGCCGGCATCATCGTCGGTGGCCTGCTCAGCGTGCTGCTGTTCGGAGGCGGTTTTGGCTGGCGAACGCTGATCGCCCTGCTGATGATCCCCGGCGTTATTCTCGCCTTTTGGGTGCTGCGCCACGAGTTTCCGCAAACCGAAAGCACCACTGCCGGTGTAACTTTCAATGAGATGCTGGCCGAGCCGTTCAAGCACCTTGGTTTCTGGATTTTCCCCGCGATCATGTTCCTGACTGCATCGGCAGAGCTAGCGCCCGGCGCGTGGGTGCAGGTCGCGCTGACGGAAACGGTGGGCATGCAAGGGATCCTGCTGATGGTCTACGTGTCGGCGATCATGTTCGGGATGCGGCACTTCGCCGGACCGCTCGAGCATCGCTTTTCCGATATGGGATTGCTGTGCATCAGCACGATCCCGGCGGCTATCGGACTATTCCTGCTGGCGACCGCCAATTCGCCCTTCACAGCGCTGTTTGCAGCGACGCTGTGGGCGTTTGGTGTCTGTTTCATGTGGCCGACGATGCTGGCCGCTGTCGCTCGGCGCTATCCGCGCAGCGGATCGTGGGGGATCGGGCTTGTGAACTTTGCCGGGGCTCTGGCGATCTGGGTCGTTCTGCCCGAAATCGGCAAGATCTATGACAAGGCCAAGGTCGCCAAGGCCGGCGGCGAGGACGCGTTCAAGGCGCTGCAAGCAGGAACCCCCGAAATGCATGCAGCACTTGCCCATGCCGCTGAGGTTTCATTCAAGACGATTTCGGTTGTTCCGGTGATCCTGTTCTTCATCTTCGGCGCGGTGTGGCTTTATGAACGGGGCCGCGTGACCAAATGAAAGTCGGCATGAACCTGCTGCTGTGGACCGGACATGTCACTGAAGAGCATGTCCCGATCCTGCGCGCATTGAAGGCCGAGGGGTTCGACGGGGTCGAAGTGCCGATCTTCGATCCTTCGGACGTGGCACACTATCGGCGCTTGGGTAGCATTCTCGACGATCTGGGGCTCGAGCGGACCTGCGTCGCGCTGATCCCAGACGAGGCACATGACCCGGCTTCCGCCATTCCGGCAGCGCGGCAGGGTGGGGTCGACCATTTGACCCGCGTGATCGATTGTGCCGAGGCACTGGGGGCGCAGGCGCTGGTTGGTCCGTGGTTTCAACCGCTCGGGGTGTTTTCGGGCGTGGGACCAACCCTGACCGAGCTTGAGAATTGCGCATCGGTTCATCGCCGGATTGCGCCGCTGGCTCGCACGGCCGGTCTGACCTGCGCGCTCGAACCGCTCAACCGGTTTGAATGCTATCTGCTCAACACCTGCGAGCAGGCCAGTGGCTATCTCGACCTGCTGGGTGAGGATGGCTTCGGGATCCTCTATGATACCTTCCACGCCAATATCGAGGAAAAGGACCCGCTCGCCGCGCTGCACTCAGCCTGGGCCAAAGGCCACATTGGCCACGTCCACATTAGCGAGAATGACCGCGGCACGCCGGGGCGCGGCCATGCCAAAATTCGCGAGACGATCGTTGCGCTGAAAGCGCTCGGCTATGACGGCTGGTTGACGATCGAGGCGTTCGGCAGCGCGCTGCCTGAACTGGCTGCTGCGACCCGCGTCTGGCGGCCATTTTTTGCCTCCGAGGAGGAGGTTTATACCCACGGCCATCGCTATATCCGCGATTGCTGGGCAACTGCTTGAGACCGGGAGAAAGATCGATGCAACAGTTCTTGGAAATGGACCGCCGCAGCCTGATCCAGCGCGCGATGCTGCTGCTGGGGGCGACCGCAGTGGGGGCCTGCGATTTCCTGCCTGGAGCGGGTGCCGCCAAAGTGCTGAGCACGGACCAGCTCAAGCTGCTTGATGCCTTCGCCGCCACTTTGATCCCCAAGACAACCACGCCGGGTGCGGTTGAGGCCGGTGTGCCGAAGTTGCTGGCGCAAATGTATACCGATTGGGCTTCTGACGAGACTCGCAGTCTGCTGTCCGGCGCGCTTGACCGGATTGAGGCTGCGGCGCGCAAGACTGCGGGCAAAGGCTTTGCCGAACTGGCACCGGACGCGCGGCAGAGCTTTCTGGCCGCGCATGACAAGGCCGCACTCGTCGATGTTCCGCAGCCACCGTCTGCTCCCAAAGGCAACCCGTTCGCCCCGGTCGTCTCGGTGGTCGACAATGGCTATGCCAAGCTCAAGGATCTGGTCGCCACGCTGTATTATTCGAGCGAGGCCGCGCTGACCACTGAGCTGGCTTTCGACGCGGTGCCAGGCAAATGGCAGCCTTCGATCAAGATCACCCCTGAAACCCGTCCCGCCGTCACTTTCGGCGGATTCTAAGCGGAGCATAGTATCATGACTTTCGATGCAATCGTAATCGGTTCGGGGATGAGCGGCGGCATTGCCGCGAAGGAGCTTTGCGAACGCGGGCTCAAGGTGCTGGTGATCGAGCGGGGCAAGAATATCGACCCTGCGACCGATTACACCGACAACAAGATGCCGTGGGAATTGCCCAACAACAATGGCGTGCCACAGGATGAAGTGGCCGAGCATTACCCGATGCAAAGCATGTGCTATGCCTTCAGCGCGGCGACCAAGCAGTTCTGGGCCAAGGATAGCGAGCAACCGATTTCGACGCCTGAAGGCAAGCCCTTCGCCTGGATCAAGGGTGATCATCTGGGCGGGCGATCGGTGATGTGGGGAAGGCAAAGCTACCGGCTCTCCGAAATGGATCTCTCTGCCAATGCCAAAGACGGCCATGGGGTCGATTGGCCAATCCGCTATGCTGATCTGGCCCCGTGGTATGACCACGTCGAAAAGTTCATCGGAGTGGCGGGATCGAAGGAAGGCCTGCCGCAGTTGCCCGACGGGGAGTTTCTGCCCGCGTTCGAGCTCAACGATGCCGAAAAGCAGTTCAAGGCCAGCGTTGAAAAGTCGTTTCCGGGCCGCAAGGTCATTTCGGGCCGGACCGCCAATCTCTCCGAAGCGCAGCCGCAGCATACCGAACTGGGGCGGACCAGTTGTCAGAACCGCTCGATTTGCGAGCGCGGTTGCCAGTTCAAGGCGGTCCACTCCAGCCTCAACTCTTCGCTCCCGGCGGCCCGGCGCACCGGCAACCTGACGATTGTTACCGATGCGATTGTCCATTCGCTGGTCCAGGATCCCAAGAGCGGCAAGATCACTTCGGTCAAAGTGATCGATGCCAAGACCAAGGAAGGGCGGACATACGAAGCAAAGATCTTTTTCCTCAACGCCTCGACCATGGGCTCGGCGCAGATTCTGCTCAATTCGGCTAACGAAGCCAATCCACGCGGTCTCGCCAACGGGTCCGATCAGGTTGGCCGCAACATCATGGATCATCTCTATGGGCTGGCCACGATAGCAATCTTTCCGGGACCGGAGGACAGCTACTATCACGGCCGCCGTCCGACCGGCATTTATATCCCGCGGTTCCGCAATGTAACCGAAGAAGGCGACGGGTTCGTTCGTGGTTACGGCTATCAGGGCGGAGTTTCACGCACAGGCTGGAAGCAGATGGCATTGCAACCCGGAGTGGTCGGCGCTGAAATCAAGGAGCGTGCACACACCTTTGGGCCGTGGACCGCCGTGGTTGCCGGGTTTGGCGAGGTTCTGCCAAACCCTGAAAACCGCATGACGCTCCACGCCAGCCGCACCGACAAGTGGGGCATGGCGATCCCGCATATCGATTATTCGATCGGCGCGAACGAAAAAGCGATGATCAAGCAGATCCAGGCTGATGGCCGGGCCATGCTGGAAGCGGCGGGGGGCAAAGTGGTGACGCAGACCAGCGATGCCGCGATGCCCGGGCTGGGCATCCACGAGATGGGCACCGCACGGATGGGCCACGATCCCAAAACCTCGGTGCTCAACAAATGGAACCAGACGCATGAAATCGCCAACCTGTTCATCACCGATGGTTCGGCGATGACGTCGTCGGGCTGCCAGAACCCGTCGCTGACCTATATGGCGCTTTCGGCCCGGGCCGCTGACCATGCGGTCAAGCTGATGAAGGAAGGGGCGCTTTAGGATGATCCGCTACGTGTCAGCGGCACTTGTGGCGGCGTTTGCGGCGCTGCTGCTTGCTGCGCCCGAAATGATGCGGAGATAGACAATGCTCAACCGCCGCTCCCTGATCGCCAGCAGCGCCCTGCTAACTGGCGCACTGTTCGCTCCCAAAGTCGCCTTCGCGGCCTTGCCGACCGACCGGCGTCTGGTCTTCGTGATCCAGCGCGGTGCGGCCGATGGCCTTGCCACCCTCGCCCCAGCTGGTGACCCGGCCTATGCTGCGCTGCGCGGCGAGCTGGCCGAGTTTGGCGACGGCGCGATCAAGCTCGACGGATTGTTCACACTGCATCCTTCGCTCGCCCGGATTGGTGATCGGTATAAGGCAGGTGAGGCGCTGTTCGTCCACGCCACTGCTTCGCCTTATCGCGACCGCTCTCACTTCGATGGCCAGAACGTGCTCGAAACCGGCGGAGCCCAGCCCTATGACCGCGAGGACGGCTGGATGAACCGGCTCGTCGGATTGATCCCCGGCGGTCCGGCCAGGGCGCTGGCGATCTCCCCCGCAATCCCGACCGCGCTGCGCGGGCCCGCGACGGTTTCAAGCTATGCCCCTTCCAACCTGCCTGACGCGTCGCCCGAGTTTCTGAACCGGGTCGGGATGCTCTATGCTGGCGATCCGCAACTCCATGGATTGTGGTCAGAAGCGCTTCAGACCCGCGCAATGGCAGGAGACCTGGCATCCGATGGTGGCCGCGGTGCGGCGGCGGCAGGCACCTTGGTATCCTCGCTGATGAGCGGGCCGGAAGGCGCGCGGCTGGTGATGGTCGAAACCACCGGATGGGATACCCACGCCGGACAGCGTGGACGGCTGAGCAATCAACTGACAGGCCTTGACGCGCTGCTTGACGCCTTGCGCACCGGGCTGGGACCGGCCTGGGGCGATACCCTGGTGGTGGTCGCAACCGAGTTTGGCCGAACCGCCGCAATCAACGGTACCGGCGGGACCGACCATGGCACCGGTGGTCTCGCCATGCTGCTGGGTGGGACGGTCAAGGGCGGACGAATTGTTGCTGATTGGCCGGGTCTTGGCCAGGCGGCATTGCACGAAAGTCGCGATCTCAAGCCGACCACTCCGCTCGATGCGGTGCTGGCGGGCGCAATTGCCGGACACTTTGGACTCGATCCAGCGCTCGCCGCGCGGGTATTGTTCCCGGGCGGGAGCGGCAGGCCGTTGACGGGGCTAATCCGCGGGTAAAATCGCCTCTGCCTCGTTCGCAATTATTTCCAGCACAATCGCCCACGCCGCCACGTTCTGCTCAAGCTGCGACGGGTCAATCTTGTCGAGCGTGTCGTCTGGAGTGTGGTGCAGGTCGAAATAGCGGGTTCCGTCCTGATCGAGGTCGATCACCGCCAGCTTCTGAAATGCCGTAATCGCGCCGACATCGGCCCCGCCATTGGCTCTATTTGGACCAACAGCAATCCCCATCTGAGCGAGCGCGGCGGCGATCCGATCTTGCAGAGGCTTGTTGGCGGCGGCGAACCTGAACTGGACCCGCCAGACCCGATCGGCCCCGAAGTCGCTCTCCATGGCGAGGGCATGCGGCTCATCGCGGTGCGCCTTGGCATAGGCCGCACCGCCGAACACCCCGATCTCTTCACTGCCCGCCCAAAGCACCCGGATCGTCCGCAGCGCCTGACCTTTTTCCTGCGCGCGCAAAGCAGCGGCGGTAATGACCCCGCAGCCCGCCGCATCGTCAAACGCGCCGGTCGCCAGATCCCAGCTGTCGAGATGGCAGGCGATCAGGACTGGTGGCAGCGAAGGATCGCGGCCGGGCAGTTCGGCAATCACATTGCCTGACGGCATGTCGGGCTGGGCCTTGCCTTCCAGGACCAGGTTGATCGACATTGGTTTGTCAGTCCTGGCGATCCGCGCGATCAGATCGGCATCGGGCAGCGAGACCGCACCAGCAGGGATCGGCTTCATCCCATCGGGCCAGCTGATCGCCCCGGTGTGCGGATTGCGCTGATGCGCTGTTCCGATCGAGCGGATCACCACTCCCGCCGCACCCTTGCCAGCCGCCACCCCCGGGCCCTGGCGCCGCGCGTTGCCATAAGGGCCATAGGCAGAACCATCCTGGGTGCGGGTCATCGCGTGATCAATGAATGCGATCTTGCCCCGCAGTGAACCTTCAGGAGCGGCGCGCAAGGCTTCGAGACTGGGGAAATAGACCAGCTCTCCGCTCAATCCACCTTTCGATGTCGGCCCGGAATAGCCCAGTGCAGTGATATGGAGCCGATGCTGGTAAGGCGCTGTCAGTTCCGCCGTTTCCGCTCCGCGCACGAACCCGGTGACTGTAAAAGGCTCGATCCGCACTTTCTGGAACCCCAGCGCGGTCAGCCGCGCCACAGCCCAGTCGCGCGCCTTGGCCTCTTGCGCTGAACCTGCCGGACGCGCGCCGATCTCTGTCGTGAGATCCGCCGTGATATTCCAGGCCGTGCCGCCGGACGGCATTTCGGCAAACGAAGCAGTGGTCAAGGCAAGGGCGGAGAGCGCAGCAGCGCAGAACAGGGTTCGCATGATTGATGGCTATCGGTCGGGCCTGCGCTTGGCAAGGGGCGGGTCAGATGGCGTAGCGATCACTGCTGACCAGCTGGCCATCGCGCCGCACAGTGACCAACCGGTGATTGGCGAAATCGGTTCGCTCCAGTTCAACCGGCAGCTCCGCCACCTCACCATCTGCCTGTATTGAGGCCTTAAGCGCCATCCCCGTTACCGCAAACCGCAGCACCACCGCCACGCCGAGCCGGTTCTCCAGCCGCAAGTCCTTCCATGGCCAGACAACGGTCGCGTCCAGCCCGAGCGGGGTGAAACGGTCTTCCTCGGTCTGATACAGATCACGCGAATGGGCGTGCCGCTCGGCCACCGTCAGTCCGCCGCGCAATCCCAGTTCATACGCGATCCCTGAAAGCTGGCACAGCCCGCCACCCGGATCGCCCATCGCCAGATCATCCCGGATCGCCCGCCCGATCGCAAAGCCGCGCGCAACGGTTGGTTGCCCGATCCAGTGCCAGAACGAAAAGACTTCGCCCGGCGCGATCCTGACCCCGTCCAGCAGCCCAGCGCCGCGTTGCAGATTGGCGAGCTTGCCTTCCCACAGCGGACCTTGCCTGATCGCCTGCTCGATGCAGACGAAACGGTGACAATCCCAAGGCGGAGCCAGCGTTCGGGCGAGCCGTGGATGAGTCCCGTCAAGCCGGTCCCGCGCCGCCCTCCGGGCCCAAGCAACCATCCGCCGCAACGCCAGCGGAACTGCGCGCCGCAGCGCCTTGCGCCCTGCTGCCATCATTGCGCTTCGACCATGCTTGCCCCTGCCCTCTTGCCCCTGTAGAGGCGCGCCAAACCTTTTCCAAGCTACCCCAGAAGGACCCGCAATGGCCGCCCAATACGCCTATGTCATGAAGGGCATGACCAAGACTTTCCCCGGCGCGCAAAAGCCGGTGCTGAGCGATATTTCGTTGCAATTCTATCAGGGCGCGAAGATCGGCATCGTTGGTCCCAACGGCGCGGGTAAGTCGACCCTGATCAAGATCATGGCCGGGATTGATACGGACTATACTGGCGAGGCCTGGCCCGGCGAATATATCACCGTCGGCTATCTTGAGCAGGAGCCCGAGCTCGACACGAGCAAGACCGTGCTCGAAAACGTCAAGGAAGGTGCCCGCGCGACCGCCGACATGGTCGAACGCTTCAACCAGATCGGCATGGAGATGGGCGAAGACGGCGCGGACTTTGACGCGTTGGGCGCGGAAATGAGCGAGCTTCAGGACAAGATCGACGCGGTCGATGGCTGGACGCTCGACAACCAGCTTGAGATCGCGATGGAAGCGCTGCGTTGCCCGCCGGGGGACTGGCCCGTCGATAACCTTTCAGGCGGTGAAAAGCGCCGGATCGCGCTGACCCGGCTGCTGATCCAGAAGCCCTCGATCCTGCTGCTGGATGAACCAACCAACCACCTCGATGCGGAATCGGTCGAATGGCTGGAAAACCACCTCAAGGAATATGCCGGCGCGGTGCTGATGATCACCCACGATCGCTACTTCCTCGATAACGTGGTCGGCTGGATCCTCGAGCTCGATCGCGGGAAGTACTTCCCCTACGAAGGCAATTACTCGACCTACCTTGAGACCAAGGCCAAGCGGCTGGCGCAGGAAGAGCGCGAGGAGAGCGGCAAGCAGAAAGCGCTGTCCCGCGAACTCGAATGGATTCGGCAGACCCCGGCCGCGCGCCAAGTCAAGTCCAAGGCGCGTATCCGCAAGTTCGAAGAACTGCAGAACGCGCAGGACAACCGCCCGATCGGCAAGGCCCAGATCGTGATCCAGGTGCCCGAGCGGCTCGGCGGCAAGGTGATCGAGGCCAAGGGCATTTCCAAGGCCTATGGCGACAAGCTGCTGTTCGAAGACCTCAGCTTCATGCTGCCGCCCGGCGGGATCGTTGGGATCATCGGGCCGAACGGCGCGGGCAAATCGACCCTGTTCAAGATCCTGACCGGCAAGGAAACGCCCGATAGCGGCGCGGTCGAAATTGGCAGCACGGTCCACCTGGGCTTCGTTGACCAGAGCCGCGATGACCTGAACCCGGCCAACAACGTCTGGCAGGAAGTGTCCGGCGGGCACGATTACATGACCGTCAACAAGCAGGAAATGAGCACGCGGGCCTATGTCGGCGCGTTCAATTTCAAGGGCGCAGATCAGCAAAAGAACGTACGCAACAACCGCGAGTTCGATGCGATCACCAAAGAGGTAGAATTACAGGAACTTGAAATCCAGATCTGCGAAAAGAAAGTGAAAGAAGGAAAAGAACTTACCGCAGCAAAAAAAGGTGAGGTCGAAAAAACTGAAAGTCTGATCACAGAACGCAAAGAACACCTCGACAATAAGAAGAAAGAGTTAGACGATATTCTTCAGGAAAGCCAGGAAGAAGAAAAGAGATTGCTAGCCGAGCGCGAAAAGGCAATCAAGAAAATCGAAGACAAAAACATCCTCAAGCATTACGACAGATTACGCAGCAGCTTATCAAATGGCTTGGCTGTGGTACGCGTTGTACGCGGAGCAGCAGAAGG